>NZ_JBEOVN010000033.1:0-47891 GCF_040295565.1 Streptomyces sp. NPDC002785
GCGCCCCGCAGGCTCTGCGGGGCGCCCCTCACTCGTGTGCGGGTCGCCGTGACCTCAACTCGGCTCTTCAAGAGCCTGATTGGGAATGCGCAACCGAGGCCCCCATTCCGCAAGCGCCCAGGTAACGCTTTGGTAGCCACCGGGGTACTGCCCATTGACGGCCCGGTGACGTGCGCATACCGTCCTCTCACCAAATAGGAAACTTTCCTAACAGAGGGCAGGTGCAGTGCTCATGGCCGGAACCACACCGGGTACCCCCCGCGTTCTGCGGGCCATGAACGACCGGGCCGCCCTCGATCTGCTGTTGGAGCACGGACCCCTCTCGCGTACGAAGATCGGGAAGCTGACCGGGCTTTCCAAACCCACCGCGTCGCAGCTGCTCGCGCGGCTGGAGGCCGCCGGGCTGGTCGTCGCCACCGGGACCGTGGCGGGGCGACCCGGGCCCAATGCCCAGCTGTACGCGGTGAACGCGCGGGCCGCCCATGTCGCGGGGCTGGATGTGAACGCCCGCCGGATCGTCGCCGCCGTTGCCGATGTGACCGGTGAGACGGTCGGGGAGTTCGAGCTGCGCACCCCTGGGCGGCGCGCCGACTGCGTGGTGCAGCAGGTGGCGGACGCGCTGGACGGGGCCATCAAGGACGCCGGGCTCATCCGCTCCGATGTGCACCGTGTCGTCATCGGCACCCCGGGCGCCTTCGACCCGGGTACCGGAAGGCTGCGGTACGCCTCGCACCTGCCCGGCTGGCACTCCCCCACCCTGCTGGACGAGCTGGCCGCGTTTTTGCCGATGCCGGTCGAGTACGAGAACGACGTGAACCTGGTCGCGGTGGCCGAACAACGGCTCGGCGCGGCACGCGGGCACGACGACTTCGTCCTGCTGTGGAACGAGGAGGGGCTCGGTGCCGCCCTCGTCATCAACGGACGGCTGCACCGCGGCTTCACGGGCGGTGCCGGTGAGGTCGGCTTCCTGCCGGTGCCCGGCGTCCCGCTGGTCCGACAGGTCACCAAGGCGAACGCGGGCGGTTTCCAGGAGCTGGCGGGCGCGCAGGTGTTGTCCCGGCTGGCCCGGGAGCTCGGCATCGACGACAGGCTGAGCCGCGGCAAGGGCACCCATCACGAGGTCGCGGCCCGTCTCGTCGCGCGAGCCGCCGAGGCCGCGGAGTCGGGCGAGGACGGCCCGTACCCCCGGCTCCTCGATCTGTTCGCCACCGGACTCGCGACCGGTCTCGCCTCCATGGTCGCCGTGCTGGACCCGGAACTCGTCGTGCTGTCCGGCGAGTTGATCGCGGCCGGCGGGGAAGCGCTGCGGGCCCGGGTGGAGTCCGAGCTCGTCGAGCTGGCGGCCTCCCGGCCCCGGCTGATCGCTGGTGACGTGACCCACCGCCCCGTACTGCGCGGCGCGCTGGAGAGCGCACTCGCCACCACCCGTGACGAAGTCTTCGACACGTCGCGCTGACGCCTTTCCCGCACCTTCCTTCGTACATCGCCCCTCTCCGTCCCCCATCCTTCATCGGGAGTCACCGCCATGTCCGGACACTGCCGGAAGACGGCCGCCGCGCTCGCCGCGACCGCCGCGATATCGCTGTTCGCCTCTGCCTGTACGGGCCAGAGCAACTCCGGTGCCAGTGATGACGCGTCCAAGGAGACGACCATCAATTTCTGGCACGGCTGGAATGCCCCGAACGAGGTCAAGGGAATTCAGGCCACGGTCGACGCCTTCGAGAAGGCGCACCCCAATATCCATGTGAAGGTCGTCGGCAATATGACCGACGACAAGATCAACCAGGCACTGCGGGCGGGCGGTTCGAAGGCCCCGGATGTCGTCTCTTCGTTCACCACGAACAATGTCGGCAAATTCTGTTCGTCGAAGGCGTTCGTCGACCTGAACCCCTTCCTGAAGAAGGACGGGATCGACCCGGACAAGACCTTCCCCAAGGCGATGAACGAGTACACGCAGTTCGACGGTGTGCGCTGCACCGTGCCGCTGCTCGGTGACGCGTACGGCCTCTACTACAACAAGGACGCGTTCAAGGCCGCAGGTATCACCAGTCCGCCGAAGACCTGGTCGGAATTGGCCACGGTTGCCAAGAAGCTGACGAAGACCAGGGGCGACTCGTACGAGCAGCTCGGTTTCATGCCGAACTACCACGGTTACGAGGCGACGACCGAGCACTACCTCGGTGGCTGGGACCCGAAGTACTTCGACGCGGACGGCAAGTCGAACATCGCCAAGGACCCGGCTTTCGCCTCCATGCTCACCACCCAGAAGAAGCTGGTCGACGACCTGGGCGGCTACGAGAAGCTGGAGAAGTACCGTACGGCGTTCGGTGACGAGTGGGGCGCCAAGCACCCGTTCCACACCGGCCAGGTGGCCATGCAGCTGGACGGCGAGTGGCGGCTCGGGATGGCCGAGGAGACCAAGCCGGAGTTCGAGATCGGGGTGGCCCCGATGCCCGTCGCCGACGACGAGGCCGACACCTACGGCAAGGGCTATCTGACCGGCACCATCGCCGGTATCGCCGCCACCTCGCAGAAGCAGAACGCGGCGTGGGAGCTGGTGAAGTACATGACGACCGACACCGACGCGGTGGTCGACTTCGCCAATGCCATTCACAATGTGCCGTCCACGCTGGACGCACTGAAGTCGCCGAAGCTGAAGTACGACCCGCGGTTCAAGACGTTCCTGGACGTCGCCGCGAACCCCGACAGCACCACCACCCCGCCCTCGGTGAACGGCGGCGCGTACCTGGTGTCCCTGCAGAACCTCGGATTCGACATCGAGAAGGGCAAGCAGAAGGACATCGAGGCGGGTCTGGAGAAGACCGCCAAGGAAATCGACGCAGCGATCGCACAGGCGAAGTAGAACGGCGATGAGCACGTACACACTCCGCTCGAAGCGCCGCCGGTCGGCCCTTCGGACGGCGGCCTTCATGTCGCCGTGGCTGATCGGGTTCTGTGTCTTCTTCGCCTACCCGCTGATCTCCACGCTCTATTTCTCCCTCACCGACTACGACGGTTTCGCCGCCCCGGAATTCAGTGGGCTGAAGAACTGGTCGTACGTCTTCAACGAATACCCGCTGTTCTGGCCCGCGCTGCGCAACACGCTCTGGCTGGTCGTGGTCATGGTCACCTGCCGGGTGGTGTTCGGTCTCGGCATCGGGCTGCTGATCACCAAGATCAAGACGGGTGCCGGGGTCTTCCGCACCCTGTTCTACCTGCCGTATCTGGCCCCGCCGGTCGCGGCGACCCTCGGCTTCGTCTTCCTGCTCAACCCGGGTACGGGGCCGGTCAATTCGATCCTCGGCGATCTGGGGCTGCCCACGCCCGGCTGGTTCACCGACGCCACCTGGTCCAAGCCGGCCCTGACCGCGCTCGCGGTGTGGGGGGTGGGCGACCTGATGGTGATCTTCATGGCCGCGCTGCTCGACGTACCGAAGGAGCAGTACGAGGCGGCGGAGCTGGACGGGGCGTCCGCGTACCAGCGGTTCCGCTTCGTCACTCTGCCGAACATCTCGCCGATCATCATGTTCGCCGTGGTCACCGGAATCATCCAGACGATGCAGTACTACACCCAGCCACTCGTGGCGGGGAAGGTCGCCTCGGGTGTGATGGGCGGCTCCGGGCAGCAGTTCGAACCGGGCTATCCCGACAAGTCGACACTGACGCTTCCGCAGCTCGTCTACAACCTCGGCTTCCAGCGCTTCGACTACGGCTCCGCCTGTGTGGTCGCACTCGTTCTCTTCGTACTCGCCATGGCGTTCACCGCACTGCTGATGCGGCGCCGCAGCGGGCTGATCCAGGCAGGTGAATGACGTGGCGCAGGCTCTCGACACCCTCGAGCCGGCCGACCGGGCGACCGACCCGATCACCCCGGCCGAACGCACGGCACGCCGCAAGGCGGTGCTGAACTGGATCGCCGTGCACTCGCTCGGCGTCGCTGCCGCACTCTTCTTCGTGCTGCCGTTCGTCTTCCTCCTGCTCACCTCGCTGATGAGCGACCAGCAGGCGCTGACCCGCGACCTGTGGCCGCACCCCTTCGAGTGGAGCAACTACAAGAAGGTGTTCGACACCCCGGGCTTTCTGACCTGGTGGAAGAACACCCTGCTGTACGCGGGGCTCGGCACCGTCCTCACGGTCGTGTCGTCGCTGCCCGTGGCGTACGCGCTCGCCAAGTTCCGCTTCCGCGGGCGGCATCTTTCGCTGATGCTCGTCATCTCGATGATGATGCTGCCGCCACAGGTCGTCGTCATCCCGATGTATCTGTTCTGGGCCAAGCAGTTGGACATGTCCGGCACGCTCTGGCCGCTGATCATCCCGATGGCCTTCGGTGACGCGTTCTCCATCTTCCTGCTGCGGCAGTTCCTGCTGACCATCCCGAACGAGTACCTCGACGCGGCGAAGGTCGATGGCTGCGGTGAGCTGCGCACCCTGCTGAAGGTCGTCGTACCGATGGCCAAGCCGGGCATCGCCGCCGTCGCGCTCTTCCAGTTCTTCTACGCCTGGAACGACTACTTCGGACCGCAGATCTACGCCTCCGAGAACCCGGCCGCCTGGACGCTCAGTTACGGCCTGGAATCCTTCAAGGGCGCGCACCACACCGACTGGAACCTGACCATGGCCGCGACCGTACTGGTCATGGCCCCCGTGATCCTTGTCTTCTTCTTCGCCCAAAAGGCTTTTGTCGAGGGCGTCACACTGACCGGAGTAAAGGGCTGACCTATGAAGCTCACAGTAGTTGGTGGCGGGTCCACCTACACACCTGAACTGATCGACGGCTTCGCCCGTCTGCGGGACACGCTGCCCATCGAGGAGCTCGTGCTCGTCGACCCGGCGGCCGACCGCCTCGAACTCGTCGGCGGCCTCGCCCGGCGGATCTTCGCCAAGCAGGGCCACCCGGGGAGGATCGTCACCACCTCGGACCTCGACGCGGGCGTCGCCGACGCCGATGCGGTCCTGCTCCAGCTGCGCGTCGGCGGCCAGGCCGCCCGCAACCAGGACGAGACATGGCCACTGGAGTGCGGCTGCCTGGGCCAGGAGACCACTGGGGCCGGCGGCCTCGCCAAGGCGCTGCGCACCGTCCCCGTCGTCCTGGACATCGCCGAGCGGGTCCGCCGTACCAACCCGAACGCCTGGATCATCGACTTCACCAATCCGGTCGGCATCGTCACCCGGGCGCTGCTCCAGGCCGGGCACAAGGCCGTCGGCCTGTGCAACGTGGCGATCGGCTTCCAGCGGAAGTTCGCCAGGCTCCTCGATGTCACACCCGGTGAGGTGCACCTCGACCATGTCGGGCTCAACCATCTGACCTGGGAGCTCGGGGTCCGCCTCGGCGGCCCGGACGGCGAGAACGTCCTGCCGAGGCTGCTCGCCGAACACGGCGACACGATCGCGGACGACCTTCGCATGCCGCGGGCGATCGTCGACCGGCTGGGCGTCGTCCCCTCGTACTACCTGCGTTACTTCTACACGCACGACGACGTCGTACGGGAGCTCGGCACCAAGCCGTCCCGGGCGGCCGAGGTCGCCGCGATGGAGAAGGAACTCCTCGCCATGTACGGCGACCCGGCGCTGGACGAGAAGCCCGCGCTGCTCGCCAAGCGCGGCGGCGCCTTCTACTCGGAGGCGGCCGTGGACCTGACGTCCTCCCTGCTCGGCTCGGGCGGCACACCTGTGCAGGTGGTCAACACGTACAACAGGGGGACGCTGCCGTTCCTGCCGGACGACGCGGTGATCGAGGTGCAGGCGAGGGTCGACGAAACGGGTGCCACCCCGCTCGCCGTACCGGAGCTGGACCCGCTGTACGCCGGTCTGATCGCCAATGTGACGGCGTACGAGGACCTCGCCCTGGAGGCCGCGCTTCGCGGAGGCCGCGACCGGGTGTTCAAGGCGCTGCTCGCGCACCCGTTGATCGGTCAGTTCGAATACGCCGAGGCGCTCACCGACAAACTGATCGCACACAACCGGGAGCACCTGGCGTGGGCGTGAACGCTTCGGTCCTCGCGATCGATGCGGGGAACAGCAAGACCGATGTGGCACTGATCGGTGAGGACGGAACGGTGCTGTCGGCGGCCCGCGGCGGTGGCTTCCAGCCGCCGGTCGTGGGGATCGAGACGGCCGTGGACGTTCTCGGTGCGGCCGTCGCCCGGGCGCTGGAGCTGTCCGGCACCCCGGTCGGCTCCGTCGCACATGTGTCGGCCTGTCTCGCCAACGCCGATCTTCCGGTGGAGGAGGAGCAGTTGGCGGCGGCGCTGCGGGCCCGTGGCTGGGGTTCCACGGTCGAGGTGCGCAACGACACCTTCGCGATTCTGCGTGCGGGGGTGGACGAGCCGCGAGGTGTGGCCGTCGTCTGCGGTGCGGGGATCAACTGTGTCGGCATGGTGCCGGACGGACGGACCGCGCGCTTTCCCGCCATAGGCCGGATATCCGGTGACTGGGGCGGCGGTTCGGGTCTGGCCGAGGAGGCGATGTGGTTCGCCTCGCGGGCGGAGGACGGCCGCGGTGAGCCGACCGAACTGGCCCGTGCGCTGCCCGGTCACTTCGGGCTCGACTCGATGTACGCGCTGATCGAGGCGCTGCATCTGGGCCGGGTCGAGTTCGAGCGCCGGCACGAGCTGGCTCCGGTGCTTTTCGCGACCGCGGCGGCCGGGGACCCGGTGGCGGGTGCGCTGGTGGACCGGCTGGCGCAGGAGGTCGTCGCGATGGCGTCGGTCGCGCTGAGCAGGCTCGGCCTGCTGGACGAGGAGGCGCCGGTGGTGCTGGGCGGCGGCGTGCTGGCGGCCCGCCACCCGCAGCTGGACGACAGGATCGCCGAACTCCTCGCGGTACGTGCCCCGAAGGCGCTGGTCCGGGTGGTGACGGAGCCTCCGGTTCTGGGGGCCGCGCTGCTCGGCCTGGATCACACGGAGGCGGCTGCCGGGGTGCACGAGAGGCTGCGTACGCAGTACAGCTGAGACGGGTGGTCTCTCCCGAGGGGGCGTCCCGCGGTGTTTGACGCCGCAGGACGCCCCTTGCGCACGGGAACCGTTCAGTTGTCCCGAACGTGTTCATGAGTGGGGAGATCGGTCCGCTTCGGGGATTGGTCCGCCGGTCGTCTTGATCGGCGGAGCAGGCCTTGATCGAATGCGTGTGATTGCATCCGTGGATCGATGCAGGATCCAGGCGTTCCTGGTGTGGATGTCGGTCCCTGCGGCCATACTTCTGGCCGGGTACCAGTCCCCGATCGGCCGGGGTCCGGGCCACCGTCAGTGACCGAGGGGGAGGTCAAGTGACATACCCGCCGAATGTACGCACGGCGCCGGAACACGCACGGGCGCAGCCGCCCGTGCCCGCGACCGTACCCGCTCCGCCGCAGGGCGGTGCCTGGTCCGCGACGGCACAACGGCTACGGGCCGCGGCGACGACCGAACCGGGCAGGCTGCAGATCATCGGGGCCGTACTGGCCCTGCTCGTCGTCGCGTTCGGGGCCGTGACGGCGTTCGAGATCGCCGACCGGGCGGCCGCAGCCGACGACGTGGTGAGCCGCAGCCAGCCGCTGAGCGCCGACGCGGCGGACATCTACCGCTCGCTGGCCGATGCCGACACCGCGGCGGCGAGCGGCTTCCTGGCCGGGGCGCAGGAGCCGCGCGATGTCCATGACCGGTACGGCAAGGACATCAAGGAGGCATCCCGGCTGCTGGTGAAGGCCGCGGCCAACACGGAGGCGTCGACAGCCTCCGGACACGAGATCACCACGCTCAACGAGGAACTCCCCCGGTACGCGGGTCTGATCGAGCGGGCCCGTGCCAACAACCGGCAGGGACTGCCGCTGGGCGGTGCCTACCTCCGGTACGCGAACCAGAAGATGACCAACGTACTGCTGCCGGCCGCCGAGCGGCTGTACACGGCGGAGACCGGCCGGCTCGACCGGGACAACGACTCGGCCAGGGCCTGGCCTCTCCTCTCGCTCGGGCTCGGTGTCGTGGCACTGGCCGCACTGTTCTGGGCGCAGCGGCGCAACTACCGCAGGACGAACCGGGTCTTCAACCACGGGCTGCTCGTCGCGACCGCCGCGTCCACCGTGGTGCTGCTGTGGCTGGCCGTGGGGCACACGGTGGCACGGTCCGAACTGCTGAACGCCGATGTGCACGGCCAGCAGTCCCTCGATGTTCTCAACCATGCGCGGATCGACTCGCTGAAGGCGCGCGCCAATGAGAACCTCACTCTTGTCGCCCGCGGCGCGGTACTCACCCCTGATGGCAAGAACGACAAGTACGAGACGGACTACAACACGGGCATGAAGGCCCTCGGTGAAGAGCTGGGGAGAGCCAGGAAGCTCGCCGACGACTCCCAGGGGAGCGGGCCGGTGGCGAACGCCATCAACGGTGTCTCCGAGTGGCAGGGCCGCCACCGGACCGCCCGCACGACCGACGACAACGGCGACTACGAGGGCGCGCTGAAGCAGATCATCGGGCCGGAGAACTCGACGGGTGAGTCCTTCAACCGGGTGGACGAGGCGCTGAAGCAGGCGCTCGCCCATGAGCAGGGCGAGTTCACCCGGGCCGCGAAGGCCGGGCGCGGGGCACTGGGCGGGCTGCCGATCGGGGCCGCCGCACTCGCCGCGCTGGGTGCCATCGCCGCGGTCGTCGGGGTCAACCGCAGGCTCTCGGAGTACCGGTGAGAGGGGGAGCGATGACCAGGAAGCGCACGGGGTCCACCCGCGGCAGGCTGCGCGGCTGGGGCGGAATGACGGGCATGGCCGTGGCCTGCGCGGTGACGGCCTCGCTCACCCTGCTGCCGCTCTCCCACGGCGGCACCGGCACCCTCGTCGGGGACACCTCGGGGCCGGGTACGGCGCAGGCGGTGCAGGCCCGGGCCGGCGACTGCGCGGACCCGGAGGCGAGCCTGCCGCCGTCGAGCGCCGACGGCCCGGGCATCGCGAAGATCAAAGCGCGCGGAAAGCTGATCGCCGGCGTCGACCAGAACAGCTTCCGCTGGGGATACCGCGATCCGGAGACCGGCAAGCTCGAAGGCTTCGACATCGATCTGGTGCGGGCCATCGCCAAGAACGTCCTGGGCGATCCCGACGCGGTGATCTTCCGGACCATCCCCACCAACCAGCGGATCGCCGCTCTGGAGAACGACAAGGTCGATGTCGTCGTCCGGACGATGACGATCAACTGCAGCCGGCTGGACCAGGTCTCGTTCTCCACGGCCTACTTCCAGGCCGGGCAGCAGGTCCTCGCTCCGAAGGACTCGCCGATCACCGGGTTCGACACGTCACTGGCCGGCAAGCGGATCTGCACCGCCGAGGGTTCCACCGCGTACGAGGCGCTGGAGAAGCAGTCGTTCGGCTCGGTCTTCAAGGACGAGCACGACGGCACCGAGGCGGACGAGGACCGGCTCACCGTCCCCAACCAGCTGGACTGCCTGGTACGGCTGCAGCTGGGCGAGGTCGACGCGGTGGTCACGGACAACGCGCTGGCGGCCGGCCAGGCAGCCCAGGACCCGGCGGTCGAGCTCAAGGGCGACAAGCCGTTCACCACCGAGTACTACGGCGCGGCGACGAAGCGCGGTGCGACCGATCTGGTGGCCCGGATCAACCAGGTGCTCGTCGACTACCGCAGGGGTGGTGGGGACAGCCCATGGATGGTCTCGTACCGGAAGTGGCTGGAGGCCGGTCTGCCGGGTATATCGGCGCCGCCGGCCCCCAAGTACCGGAGCAACTAGCGCCGGGCCGGCCAGGTGTGCGCGCGGGCGCGGACCGGGCCGGCGAGGCAGTGGCACTGATCCTGCCGGGCCCGTCCCGGCAGGAAGAGCGGAGAGGTGATCGATGGGCGTCGCGGGCCCCTTTCCCGGCTACGCGGGGAGGCCCCCCGGCCCGGTCATGGACCGGGACGAGGCGGACCGTGCGCTGGCCCGGCTGGGCGCGGAGCACGAGGCGATCGAGACCTCGCTCCTCGCCCTGCAGGACCACGCCGGCCGCCGGCTCCTGGAGGGCGCCGACCTGACCGGTGTCACCAAGGAACGCTGGGCCTCCACCGAGCAGTGGATCACGCTGCTGTGGGGGTATTTCGACGCCTACGCGGGGGCGCTGGCCGAGGCCCGCGCGGTGCGGGCCCGCCGGCGCCACCCCAACCGGGACGACCTGGTGACCCTCACCGAACTGCTGCGCGGCCAGGGTGTCACCGTGGCCCATGCGGCCGGCCGGCCCAATCCGTCGATCACTGGTCCCGCCAAGCTCTCCGAGCGGTTCACGCTGGAGGAGCTGGTCGCCCGGATGAACGACCTGTACGCCCGCTCGCTGGACATGGTCGTCGCCTCCGACTCCGTGTGGTCCGCGCTGCCCGCCCGGATAGATCTCCTCGCCGTCGAGCTGCACCGCACCCGCTCGCTGGCGCACTCCGTCGGCGTACGCCCCGGAGAGCATCCGGCGGGCGACGACCTGGAGGCGATCACCCATGAACTGGCCACGCTGCGGGTCCAGGTGATCTCCGATCCGCTCGCGTTCTGGCTGTCGGGCCCCGGAAGTTCGGCGCCCGGTGGCGGACGCCCCGACACGACGCGCTACGACCGGGCGGCCCGCGCCCTGGACGACGTACGCCGCGAGATCGAGGCGGTGCTCGCGGTCCGGCAGGACGCCGAGCAGCGTCTGGTCCACCTGCGTGATGTCCTCTCCCGCGCGGACCGCACCCTGACCGAGGCCCGGTCGGCGCGCGGCGAGGTGCTGGCGAAGATCGCCGCCTCCGAGGTCCCCGCGGTCAGCGGCCCGGCGACCGCGCTCCAGGAGCGGCTGGCCGCCGCTTCGGAGTACCGCAGGCATGCGCAGTGGCACCGGCTCTCCCCGCTCCTGGAGACGCTGGAGCGGGAGGCCGAGGAGGAGTTGCTGCGGGCCCGTGAGTCGCTGACCGCGGTCACGGCTCCGCTGGCCGTGCGGGCGGAGCTGCGTGGCAGGCTCGACGCGTACAAGGCGAAGGTCGCCCGGCACGGGATGGCCGAGGATCCGCTGCTGATCGAGCGGTACGACGCGGCGCGCCGGATGCTGTGGAGCGCACCGTGCGATCTGCGGGTCGCCACGCAGGCGGTGCTGCGCTACCAGGAGGCGGCGGCCGAACTGCTGTCCCAGGGCCGGACCTCGGGACCGGAGGACCGGCGATGAGTACAGGTATGTGCAAGGTGGAAGGGCCGCTGCGGCGGCGGGGCGAACAGGGGGACGGACCATGAGTACGCAGTGCCAGCGCCCTGCGTGCGAGGGCAGTTACGAGGACATGGGCGGCGGTGAGCTGTACTGCGACACCTGCGGTCTGGCTCCGGTCGTCTCGCCGACGGGCATGGTGAGTTCACCGCCGACCGGGATCGCGGGCGGCGGTGGCGCGAGCAGCAGGGGCAGCCGGGGCAGCAACAGCAGTTCGCGGGCCTCGTCCCGGGCGTCCTCGCGTTCCTCGTCCCGCTCGTCGACCTCGCGGCGTTCCGTTTCGGGACGGCTCTCGCGCTCGCTGTCCGGTGGCGCCACGTCCCGTTCGGTGTCGGTGCGTTCCTCCGGTTCGTCCACGGGCGCGTCGTCCGGCCGGGGGAGGCTGGGCGCGGGCCTGGTGCAGGTGCCGGACGTGCCGCGTCCCGACCCGAGCTCCGCGGTGATGGAGAACCCGCAGGTGCCGGAGCGGAAGCGTTTCTGTTCGCGTTCGGACTGCGGGGCCCCGGTGGGCCGGGCCCGTGGCGAACGGGCGGGCCGCACGGAGGGGTTCTGCACCAAGTGCGGCCACCCGTACTCCTTCGTGCCCAAGCTCCACGAGGGCGACATCGTGCACGGCCAGTACGAGGTCACGGGCTGTCTGGCGCACGGCGGGCTCGGCTGGGTCTACCTCGCGGTCGACCGTGCGGTGTCCGACCGCTGGGTGGTCCTCAAGGGCCTGCTCGACACCGGTGACCAGGACGCCATGGCGGCCGCCATCTCGGAGCGCCGCTTCCTCGCCGAGATCGAGCACTCCAACATCGTCCGGATCTACAACTTCGTCGAGCATCTCGACCAGCGCACCGGCTCGCTCGACGGCTACATCGTGATGGAGTACGTCGGCGGCAAGGCGCTCAAGGAGATCGCGAACGAGCGCCGAACCCCGGCCGGGAAGCGCGATCCGCTGCCCGTCGAGCAGGCGTGCGCGTACGGCATCGAGGCGCTGGAGGCGCTCGGCCATCTGCACAGCCGCAACCTGCTGTACTGCGACTTCAAGGTCGACAACGCGATCCAGACCGAGGACCAGCTGAAGCTGATCGACATGGGCGCGGTCCGCAGAATGGACGACGGAGAGTCGGCCATCTACGGCACGGTGGGGTATCAGGCGCCGGAGGTCGCGGAGGTCGGCCCGTCGGTCGCCTCCGATCTGTACACGGTCGCGCGGACGCTCGCGGTGCTCACCTTCGACTTCCAGGGCTACACCAACGTCTTCGTGGACTCGCTGCCGGACCCGGACAACATCGAGGTGTTCCGGACCTATGAGTCGTTCTACCGGCTGCTGGTCCGGGCCACCGACCCCGATCCGGCGCGGCGGTTCGCCTCGGCGGCGGAGATGGCTGAGCAGCTGACGGGTGTGCTGCGCGAGGTGGTGTCGCTGCAGACGGGGCGGCCTCGGCCTGCTCTGTCGACGTTGTTCGGTACAGAGGTACGGGTCACGGACACGCAGTTGTTCGCCGAGCTGACGGACGAGGTGTCGCGGCTGGGGGCACGGGCTGCCGCTTCGGCGTCGTCCGGGCGCTTCGGGCGGCGGCGGAACGGGGCGAGGGCCGGCGCTGCCGCGCCGTCTCCCGCTGTGCCGCCCGCAGGTCCGGGGCAGGGCGCGCTGCCCGCGGGTGCGCCGCCCGCGCCCGGGGCCGCTCCGCTGTCCGCGCCGCCCACCCACACAAAGGCGGGCAACGGGGCAAGCCAGAACAGCGCGGCCCTCCAGAGCGGCGCGGCCTTCTCGTACGCACAGGCCCGGGCCGTGATTCCGGCTCCCCGTGTTCCGGCCGCCACCGACCCCGGTGCGCCGTCGGGGCCCTATCACCCGAACGGCCCCCGGCTGGCCCGGTTCGACGCACGGTCCACCTCGCTCGCGCTGCCCGTGCCCCGGGTCGACACGAGCGACCCCAACGCGGGCTTCCTCGCCGGACTGATGACCACCGCCCCGTCCGAACTGATCGCCGCGCTGAACGCCGTACCCGCGGCCTCGCTGGAGACCCGGCTGCGTGAGCTGCGCGCCCGCCTGGAGATGAACGAACTCGGCGCGGCCGGGCAGACGCTGACGGCGCTGGAGAGCCAGTTCCCGGACGACTGGCGGGTCGTCTGGTACCGCGGCGTCACCTCGCTGGTGACGGGTGACAACGAGAACGCGGCGCTCTCCTTCGACGCGGTGTACGACGCGTTCCCCGGTGAGCCGGCGCCCAAGCTGGCGCTGGGTATCTGTGCGGAGGTCCTGGGCCAGCTGGACAACGCCGCCGAATACTACCGGCTGGTGTGGACGACCGACCCGAGCTTCGTCAGCGCCGCGTTCGGCCTGGCCCGAGTGCGGCTCGCCGCCGGGGACCGGGCCGGGGCCGTCGCGGTGCTGGAGTCCGTGCCGGAGGCGTCGATCCATTACACGGCGGCCCGGGTCGCCGCGGTGCGCGCCCGGCTGCATGAACGGGCACCGGACGAGCCCCTGATCGTCGATCTGATGGCCGCCTCGGCCCAGGTCTCGGGGCTGGCCGGTTTCGGTCTGGACGCGGTGCGCCGCGAGCAGTTGTCGACAGAGGTGCTGGGGACGGCGCTCGACTGGGTACTCTCCGGTAGTCCAACGGCTCGGTCCTCGGCCCCGCAGCCGCCTGCCGGGTCGCCCGGGCCGAGAACGCTGCTCGGCAGTGAGCTGGACGAGCGCGGCCTGCGTTTCGGGCTGGAGCGTTCGTACAGGATGCTCGCCCGGCTTGCAGAGCCCGGCGACGAGAGGATCGAACTGGTGGAGCGGGCCAACCGTTTCCGCCCCCGGACGTGGGTGTGAAAATGTCGCAGAAGCCCCAGGAGACGGCCCTGTCGAAGTGCCCCGGCTGCGAAGAGCCGCTGGAGCCGGGGGACCTGTTCTGCGGTGCGTGCGGGTACGACCTGTCGGCCGTGCCCGAACCGCCGCAGGACAACCCGACGATCGCCATGGCCGCGCCGGCGGAGCACGGGGCGACGGCCGCCGCCCGCACTCCGGCGGGTCGCCCGGCAGCGGTCCGCTTCGACGGGCCGGGCGGATCCGGCGACTTCGAGCTGGCCGCGCCTGGGGCCGCACCCGCATCCACGCCGTCCGCCGAGGCGCCCGCACCCGACCCCCGTACCCCGGCCGCGGAGCCGCCCTCCACGCCGCAGGCCGGCACCAGACTGTGTGTGGCCTGCCGCGCCGGTCGTGTCGACACCGACGGCTACTGCGAGAGGTGCGGTCACGCCCAGCCGCGCGAGCGCGACCACATGGAGCAGGAGCTCGGTTCGGTGGCCGCCGTCAGCGACCGGGGCCTGCGCCACCACCGCAACGAGGACTCGTTCGCGGTGTCGACCACCGCCCTGCCCGACGGTTCACCGGCCGTCGTCGCGATCGTCTGTGACGGCGTCTCATCGGCGAGCCGCCCCGACGAGGCGTCCGCGGCCGCCGCGAGCGCCGCCAACGAAGCGCTTCTGGAGTCGCTGCCGCGCGGCACCCATCCGCAGCAGGCGATGCACGAGGCGATCGTGGCGGCCGCCGAGTCGGTCAACTCCCTGGCCGAGGAGCCCGGCCAGGCCATGGAGCACGCCCCGCACCGCCACCAGAACGCCCCGGCGTGCACCTTGGTCGGCGCGGTGATGGCGGGCGGTCTGCTGGTCGTCGGCTGGGTCGGCGACAGCCGCGTCTACTGGGTGCCGGACGACCGCACCAACCCGCCTGCCCGGCTGACCGAGGACGACTCCTGGGCCGCGCAGATGGTGGCGGCGGGCCTGATGAACGAGGCCGAGGCGTACGCGGACGAGCGGGCCCACGCCATCACGGGGTGGCTCGGCGCCGACGCGTACGAACTGGAGCCGCACACCGCGTCCTTCAAACCGGACCGGTCCGGTCTCGTGGTGGTGTGCACGGACGGCCTGTGGAACTACGCGGAGTCGGCGGCCGAGATGGCCGCGGCGGTGCCGGCCGATGCGCAGCTGCGGCCGTTGCACGGCGCCCGGGTGCTGGTGGGTCATGCGCTCGACGGTGGGGGCCACGACAACGTAACAGTGGCTCTGCTGCCGTTCGCCGTACCGCCGCAGGGGGCAGGATCGGCCTGCGGCAACACATGAGTCCCGTTCCGTAGCGCTTGGTTCCGTTTCCGTCCGCCCACTCGCCCCTGACGACTTCGCTCGCGTTCACCCGCTTTTACTCGTATTTCTTCCCTCACAGCTGTCTTCGTCTGACACCTGGAGCATCAAGGAGCCGATCAGATGGCCAACTTCTCCAAGTCGAACGTGCCGCGGTTCTCCGTCGAGGTGTACCAGAACGAATATCTGCCGGAGGGCGGTCGCGAGGTCAACGCGATCGTCACGGTCACCTCGACCGGGGGAGGCACCACCGGCGGCGTGCCGCTGTCCGGTGCGGCTGCGACACCCACGCACGTACCGGGGCAGGCGCCGAAAGCCGCCGTGGTGATCATGGTCGACTGCTCCGGTTCGATGGACTATCCGCCGACGAAGATGCGCAACGCCCGCGATGCGACGGCCGCGGCCATCGACACCCTGCGCGACGGCACCGCGTTCGCCGTGGTCGGCGGTACGCACGTCGCCAAGGAGGTCTACCCGGGCAATGGGAGGCTCGCCGTCGCCGATGCGCGGACCAAGGCCCGGGCGAAGGAGGCCCTGCGTGCGCTCAGCGCCGGTGGCGGTACGGCGATCGGCACCTGGCTGCGGCTGACCGACCGGCTGCTCGGCGCCGCCGATGTGGAGATCCGGCACGGCATCCTCCTCACCGACGGGCGCAACGAGCACGAGGCGCCGGAGGATCTGCGGGCCGCGCTCGAATCCTGCGCGGGGCGCTTCACCTGTGACGCCCGGGGTGTCGGCACCGACTGGGAGGTGAAAGAGGTCACAGCCATAGCCTCCGCGCTGCTCGGCACGGCCGACATCGTCGCCGACCCGGCGGGGCTGGCCGCGGACTTCACACAGATGATGGAGAACGCGATGGGCAAGGCGGTCGCGGATGTCGCGCTGCGGCTCTGGACGCCCGTCGGGGTCGAGATCAAGTTTGTGAAGCAGGTCGCACCGACGGTCGTCGATCTGACCGGCCGCCGCACCGAGGCGGGCCCCCGCGCCGGGGACTATCCCACGGGTTCCTGGGGAGACGAGTCCCGCGACTACCACGTGTGCGTACAGGTGCCGGAGGCCGGGATCGGGCAGGAGATGCTGGCGTCCCGGGTCTCGCTGATCCTCCCCGACCCGTCGGGCGGGTCCCCGCAGGCCCTTTCGCAGGGCCTGGTACGGGCGGTGTGGACGCAGGACATGGTGGCGTTCACCTCGATCAACCCGCAGGTCGCGCACTACACGGGCCAGGCGGAACTGGCACAAGTCATCCAGCAGGGGCTCGATGCCCGCAAGTCGGGAGACTTCGACGGCGCGACCGCGAAACTGGGCCGCGCGGTGCAGCTGGCATCGGCGTCCGGGAACGAGGACACTGCGAAACTGCTTTCGAAGGTGGTGGACGTCGTCGATGCCGCGACCGGTACTGTGCGACTGAAGGCGAAGGTCGCGGAGGCCGACTCGATGACACTCGAAACACGCTCCACCAAGACCGTTCGCGTCAAGAAATAACCACACAGCCGCACAGTCGGGCCGCCCGGCCGGAGCGATCCGCCGGGTGGCGAAGAGCAGCAAAAAAATGACGGCCCCCGGGGCCGGACGAGGAGAGGAGGAAGCGCCGACATGCCGACCTGCCCGAACGGACACCAGTCGGATTCCGATGACTGGTGCGAGGTCTGCGGACATCGCATGACCGGGGCGAGCGCGCCTGCGGGTGCGGTCCCCCCGCCGCCTCCCCCGCCGCCCGCTCCCGGTTACGGCTTCCCGCAGGGCCCCGGCCCCGATGCGACCCAGCAGGCCGAGCTCTGCCCGCAGTGCCGCACGCCGCGTGAGGCGATGGCGCCGTTCTGCGAGGAGTGCCGCTGGAACTTCCTCACGAACACAGCGACGTCGTACACGCCGCTGGCGCCGTCCCACAGCATTCCCGGCCCCCCGCCCGGTCTCAACCTGCCGCCCGGCTTCCAGGCACAGCAGCCGCCGGGCCCTCAGCAGCGCGATCCCTTCGAGTACCAGGGCTCGCGGCCTTCGCAGGTGAACCGCCCGGCCGAGCCGCTCTCCCCCGACCGGGGAAGCCGACCCGGGCCCCTGGCGCCGGGTCCGCAGTCACCGGGGCCGCAGTCGCCGCAGCCGCCGCATCCGTTCCAGCAGCAGGGGCCGCCGCTGTCCTTCCAGCAGCAGACCACGCCACCCCCGCCGCCCCAGCAGCAGTCGGCGCCGGCCGCGTTCGAGCGGCCCGGTCCGGCCGCCCCGCAGGCCCCCCAGCCACCGGCCCAGCCGCAGTCGCCGCACTCCGGTGATGGCAACGACTGGATGCTGTCGCCGCCGTCCCGGGCAGAGGCCCCGCAGCCGCCGGCCCCGCCGCAGCAGCAATCGCCGTTCCCGGGTCAGAGCCAGAACCAGCCGCCCGCGACCTGGACCGCGGTCGTCGCCCCGGACCGTGAGTACTTCCTGGCGATGATGCAGCGCAGTGGTCCCGAGGCGACCGGGCTCAACCTGCCCGCGTACTCCCCGGAGCAGCAGCTTTCGCTGACCGGCAACCAGATCACCATCGGTCGCCGCAGGAACAGCACCGGCGAGTCCCCCGACATCGATCTGTCCGTGCCGCCGGAGGACCCGGGCGTCTCGCACCAGCACGCGGTGCTGGTGCAGCAGCCCGACGGCAGCTGGGCCGTGGTCGACCAGAACTCCACCAACGGCACCACGCTCAACGGCGCCGAGGACCCGATCCAGCCCTATGTCCCCGCCCCGCTCCAGGACGGCGACCGGGTGCACGTCGGGGCGTGGACGACGATCACGATCCGCCGGGGCTGACCCGCGCTACCCGCTGGGCAGTGGCCAGGCGTACGGCCCCTCGGGGTCGTCCAGCCAGGCCCACTGCCGCCCGCCTTGGACCGTGATGCCGAACCTCTCCCGCTCGGGGCGCCTCTCGCGCTGCCAGAGGGAGAGGGCCTCGCGCGGGTCGAGGGTGGCCTCGGTCAGCGTCAGCAGGAACCGGAAGAGTTCGTTCTGGCTGACGCGCCTCGGCAGTGCGCCGGTGTGCGGGCGCCGCACAGGTGGCGGCTGTGTGCCGCGCAGCGGTACGAAGTACGCGGACGTGTGCAGAAACCGGCCTTCGGCGTACTTCCCGTGTGCCCCTTCCCGTACCCGCAGCGCGATCAGTCCGGTGGCGAACGGCGCCAGTATCCGTGCGCCAGGCGTGCACTGGTCCAGCCAGGCCTGCGGTACGCACGGCAGGGTGCAGGTCGCGATGATCCGGTCGTACGGGCCGCGCGGGGGCCAGCCCCGTGCCCCGTCCCCGGTGATCACCGCCGGGCGGTATCCGGCCGCCGCCAGATGCCGGCGGGCCGACTCGGTGATCTCCGGGTCGAGGTCGACGGTGGTCACGGCGTCGTCACCGAGCCGGTGTGCGAGCAGCGCCGCGTTGTAGCCGCTGCCCGCGCCGATCTCCAGGACCCGCTGCCCTTCCCGTACGTCCAGCTCTTCGAGCATCCGGGCCATCAGCGACGGCTGGCTGCTCGACGAGATCAGCTCACCGTCCCGGATCCGGGTGGCCAGTGCCCCGTCCGCGTACGCCCCGTGCAGCCACTGGGCCCGCCTGACCGGGTCGGGGTCCTCGCACCACAGGCGGTCGAATCCACCGCCCACGAAGTAGTACGGCACGAAGAGATGCCGCGGCACCTCCTCGAACGCGGCCAGCCATTGCGGATCAGCCAGCGCCCCACCGGCCACGATCCCGCGCACCATCGCCCGCCGCTCCTCGGCGGCGGCCTCGGAGAACTGATCCGGGTACGCGTCGTTCATACCTCCACCTTCCTGCGCCGGGGCCCCGGGGGCCAGGAACCGGGCCGGGGCGGTTCCTGTCGCGCCAGACGTCGCGCGGCGGACGGCAGTTCGACGAGACGGGACCTAGGACCCCGGTCCTCGGCCGGTGCGTCTGCGACGATGGACGGGTGACAGAGATTCCGCGCGACACACTGCAGGAGCAGACCTTCTACGAACAGGTCGGCGGCGAGGAGACCTTCCGGCGCCTGGTGCACCGCTTCTACCAGGGAGTCGCCGAGGACCCGCTGCTCCGGCCGATGTATCCGGAGGAGGATCTGGGTCCGGCCGAGGAGCGGTTCAGGCTGTTCCTGATGCAGTACTGGGGTGGGCCCCGTACCTACGGTGAGCAGCGCGGGCATCCCCGGCTGCGGATGCGGCACGTTCCGTTCCGGGTGGACCGGGCGGCTCATGATGCGTGGCTGAGCCATATGCGGGTCGCCCTCGACGAGCTCGGACTGGCGCCGGAGCACGAGCGGCAGCTGTGGGGCTACCTCACCCATGCCGCCGCCTCGATGGTGAACACCGAGGGCTGAGCACGCGACCCCGTCTCTCTGCCTGTCCCGCTGCCACGGGTGCGGAATGGCGTTCCTCCGTGTCCGATTAACGGTCACGATCCCATCAAGCTGTACACGCAAGCGGTTCCAACAGCACGTACGTCCTGAAAGGATCCATACGACGTCGGGGGGCGGGTGTGCGGTGATGGTCCAGGGGGGCACGTGTGACGGGGTTCGTCCTACTTCGGGTGAGGGCCTATCGGCTCCTGCTCGCCGCCGCTGTCCTGGCCGTTCTGCTCACCACCTCGGTACTGGCCGCGCTCACCGCCTTCTCCGGCTCCATCGGTGACGCGGCGCTGCGTCACTCCCTCACCCATCGCTCGGCGACCGCCGCCTCCCTCGTCATGTCCGCGCAGGTGGTGCCCGCGCAGCGCAACGCGGCCGACGCGACCGCCCGGAGAACCGCCCGCGACACCTTCGACGGCCTTCCCGTGACCGTCCGGACGCTGGAGACGTCGGGGACGTACGCGCTGCCGCGCGGCCTGCGGGCTCCGACCGTCCGGGGCGGCGACCCGGATCTCACGCGCTTCGCCTCGCTCGACCGCAGCCGCATCCGACTCACCGCGGGCCGTATGCCGGCGGCCGGGAGCGGGAAGGCCGGTGATCCCGTCCAGGTCGCCCTGCCCCACGCCGCCGCCCGGGACCTGAAGCTGCGGGCCGGCTCGCGGCTCACCCTCACGGACCGGCTGGACGACAAGCCGCTGCGTGTCCTGGTCACCGGGGTCTACGAGGCATCCGACCGGACAGACCCGTACTGGCAGTTGGACGAGCTCGGCGGGCGCGGTATCCGCAAGGTCGCTTTCACGACGTACGGTCCGCTGCTCACCGACCCTGCCGTGACCGGTTCCGGACGGGTCAGTTCCGGCAGCATGTCCTGGCTGGCGACCGCCGATTTCCGCACGGCCACCACGGGCCGGATGGACGCGCTGCACAGTGCTGCCGCGGCTGCTCCGAAGAAGCTGCAGGCCGCCCCCGAGTTCAAGGCCGGGGCCACTGCGCAGACCTCGCTCCCCCGGGTGCTGGAGCAGATCGACCGGGCGCTGCTGGTCTCCCGTTCGACACTGCTGATCGTGGCCGTCCAGCTGGTGCTGCTCGCCGGATACGCACTTCTGCTGGTGGCCCGGCTGCTGAGCAGTGAACGCGACGGAGAGACCCGGCTGCTGCGGGCCCGCGGCGGATCGCGGGCCCGCATCACCACGTTCGCAGCGATCGAGGCGCTGCTGCTGGCGTTGCCCGCCGCGCTCGTCGCCCCGCTGCTCGCCGGGCCGCTGACCCGGTTGCTCGCGGACCGCGGCGCACTGTCCCGGATCGGGCTGCGGCTCGACGCGGGCGCCACCGCCACCGTATGGCTGGTCGCCGCCGTCGCCGCGCTCACCTGCGCGCTGGCCGTCGTGGCGCCCGCGCTGGCGGCCGGTGCCGGGGACCGTCGTGCCGGCCGTGCCGCGGCGCTGCCCGCATCGCTCCGGGCAGGTGCCGACATCGGCCTGCTGGTGATCGCGGCGGTGGCGTACTGGCAGCTCGACCGCCGGAGCACGGGTTCCGGCGGCGGTGCGCTGAGCGGGGACCGGCAGGGGGAACTCGGTGTCGATCCGCTGCTGGTCGCGGCTCCCGCGCTGTTGCTGCTCGCGGGCACCGTACTGACGCTGCGGCTGCTGCCGCCCGCGGCCAGGCTCGCGGAACGCGGTGCGGCAGGCGGCCGGGGGCTGATCGCGGCCCTGGCCGGCTGGCAGTTCAGCCGACGCCCGCTGCGTCAGGCCGGACCGGTGCTGCTGCTGGTCCTTGCGGTGGCGATGGGCATGCTGGCCATCGGGCAGGGCGCGTCCTGGGACCGTTCGCAGGGCGACCAGGCGGACTTCAAGGCCGGCGCGTCGCTGCGCGTGCTGGCCAGTGTCGACGACGATCCGGAGGAGGCGGGCAGGTACGCGCGGCTGTCGGGCGTACGGGAGGCGGCGCCCGCGTTCCGTACGACCACGGAGCTCACCGGTCAACGAACCGCCGAGGTCCTCGCCCTGGACACCGCGCATGCCTCCGAGCGGATGCTGATCCGCGGCGACCTCGGCGACCGGCCGCGGGAGCGGCTGTTCGACCCGATCGCCCCGCCAAGGACCGCACGGGCCGGGCTGCCGCTGCCGAAGAACAGCGAACAGGTCCGGTTCGATGTGCGGATCACGACGGCCGGGGCGCACGGGCGGCCGTCGCCGGACGCCACCGCGCAGCTCCTCGCCGTGCTGCTGGAGGATCGTTACGGCCTTGCGTACCGGGTGCAGGCCGGAGCCGTACCCGTCGACGGCAGGACACATCCGTTGGCCTTCGCGGTGGCGTCCACGGGTGACCTCGCCGTGACCGGGTTCGAGCTGGACGGCAACCATCCGGCCGGTCCGCGCAAGTCGCACCGGTTGGACGTCGGCGCCCTCAGGACCGTGACGGCCGACGGAGCCGAGCAGGCGGTCCCGGTCCCCGAAGGGTTCCGCTGGAACTCTGAACTGACCGACACCGGATCCGGTGAGGCGCTCCCCCGCGGTCCGGTGGACGCGACGGCCTCCGCGAAGAGCCCACTGGCCTTCGGGTACGACATCGGCTCGGCCCCGGACCCGTGGGAATCGCGGCCCGCCTTCTCCGTGCGGGCCACCGCGCCCCGTCCGAACGCGCCGATGCCGAACGCCATCGCCACCGACGCGTATCTGAAAGCCGCCGGAGCGAGGAAGGGGCAGAGCGTCGACATCACGGTGGCCGGCGAGAAGGTCCGGGTGAAGATCGTGGATGTGGTGCGCAGGCTGCCGACCACAGGCCCCGGCACCGGCTCCGATGCCTCCGGTACCGGCATCGGCCGGGACCGGGACGGCGGAGCCCTGCTTCTCGACTTCGGGGCCGTCGCCCAGGTCTTGACACAACGCCCGGGCGCTGCGTTCACCGCCAACGAGTGGTGGCTGAGCACCGCCCCCGGACAGGCTGGAAAAGTCGCGGCCTCGCTGCGGGCACAGCCCGACATCGATCCGGCACAGGTCCAGGTGCGTGACGAGATCGCTCGGGAACTGGTCAGCGATCCGCTGGGCGCAGGGCCGCAGTCCGCGCTGCCCGCGGTGGCGGTCGTCGCCGCTGCCCTGGCCGCGGTCGGCTTCGCGGTGAGCGCCGTCGGCGCGCAGCGGGAAAGGACCGCGGAGCTCGCGGTCCTGCGGGCGCTGGGTACGCCACGCCGACGGCTGACCAGGATGATCGCCGCCGAACACGGCGTGCTGATCGCGATCGCGCTGCTGGTCGGGACCGTGCTCGGGGCCCTGCTGAACCGCGCCGTCGTGCCACTTATCGTGCTGACCGCGCAGGCCACCATGCCGGTGCCCCCGGTGCTGGTGCAGTTGCCGGCCGGGCAGATCGCGGCGTTGCTGGCGGGCGTCGCCGCGCTGCCGCTGGTGGTCATCGTGTCCCTCGCCCTGCGCGGCCCCGACCCCGCGACCTCGCTGCGCCTCCAGGGAGACAACTGACATGGCTCCGCGTTCCGTTCGAGGCCGCGGCGTCCCCGTCGCCTGTGCGCCCTGGGTCCGTACCCGGCTGCGCACCGCTCCTGGCGCGGCTTGGGCGCTGGGGCTGCTGGTGCTGCTGACGTCGTTCCTCGCCGCCGCCTTCCCGCGCGCCGTCGAACGTTACGAGACCGAGGGGCTGCGCCATGACATCGCCGTCGCGGACCCCCGGCACAGTGTTCTGAAGCTCCGCGCGCCGCAGCCCGCTCTGCAAATACCCCAGGCGGAGCGCGAGGCAGCGGTGCGTGAGGTGGGGCTGGCGTCCGCCTATCGCGCGGCACTGTCCGCGCTGCCCGACGTGGTGCGGACCGACACCACCCAGTCCTCGTACGGCTTCCGCACCGGGAAACCGATCGCCGCGCAGGAGAGCTGGCTGTCCCGGCCGGACCGTGTCGACCCCGAGCTGACCTACTCGACGCTGTCGGGCCTCCGGAACCACGCCACCCTGCGCTCCGGGAATTGGCCCGCCGTCCACGGCGAGGTCTCCTCGGACACGCCGGAGGTGGAGGGTGCGGTCACCGAGGAGACGGCGAAAGCCCTGCGGATCAAGGCCGGTTCGGCCATCACCCTGCCGACCCAGGGCAGAACACCGCTGACCGTACGGATCACCGGCATCGTCACCCCGGAGCGCCCCGAAGCGGCTTACTGGTCGACCCAGCCACTGCTCCGGACCCCGGCCCTGATTCCCGAACCGGATCTGGAACCTCCGCGATACCACTGGACCGCGGCTCTCCTGCTGCCGCCGGATGCCGCGCCCGCACTGCTCGCCACCGCGGGTGCCCCGGAGGCGTTCTGGCGGTTCGCGCCGGACGGCTCCCACCTCACCGCCTCCGACGTGCCGGAACTGCGCTCGTCGATCGCCTCGTTGGAAGGCGGTCCCGGGCTGGTGAAGCTGCGTGCGGCGGTCGACGAGGACGCCGAGCTCTCGACGGACATGGACGAGATCGTCACCCGGTACGACACCCTGCGTACGGCGATCGGCCCGATCGTGACGGTCGCCGCCGTGGGCATCGGAGCCGTCGCCGCCGTAGTCCTGCTGATGACCGGCGGACTGATCGGGGTGCGCCGCCGCAGCGAACTGGCGCTGCTGCGCTCACGCGGCGGGTCGCTGCGCGGCATCGGCGGGCGGCTGCTCGCCGAGACGGCGGTGACCGCGGTGCCCGCGGCGGCGCTGGGGCTGCTGATCGCCGTAGCGACTGTCGGGCAGGCCCGGCTGTGGCCCTCGGTCGTCGGCGCGGCCGCCGTCGCCGTACTGGTCTGTGCCGCCCTGCCGCTGCGTACGACGCTGCAGCACCGCAGGCCGCAGCTGCACGGAGCCCGCGACGACCTGATGAGCGCCCGGCCGACACGGCGGCGCACGGTCGCCGAACTCACCCTGCTGATGCTGGCCGTAGGCGCGGTCGTCGCCCTGCGCCGACGCGGTACGGGGGGCGACGGCGGCGGCGACCTGCTGATCAGCGCCGCCCCCGTACTCGTCGGGCTGATCGCCGCCCTGGTCCTCGTACGGCTTCTTCCGCTGCCGCTGCGTCTCGCCTGGCGCTCGGTCGCCCGGCGGCGCGGTGCAGTCGGTTTCCTGTCGCTGGCCCGCGCCGGGCGCACCTCGGCGGGCGGCATGCTGCCGCTGCTCGCGCTGCTGCTCGCGCTGACCACGGCGGCGTTCGGCGGCTCGGTGCTCGCGGGTGTCGCCGATGCGCGGGACGACGCGGCGGTGCGCGCGACCGGCGCGGACGCCCGGATCGATGGCCCGGGCCTCTCCGTGCCGCTGCCGGACCGCCTGATCCGGGAGGTACGGGGAGCGGACGGCGTACAGGAAGTGGCGGGCGTGCGGATCGAGTACGACGTTCCGGTGTCGGCCGACGGGTCCGGGGACCAGCGCCCCAAGGGCGCCACCATGGTGGGCGTCGACCCGGCAACGTATGCCCGGCTGGCCCGCGCGACCGGCCTCGGGGCGTTCCCCGCCGACCGGTTGAAGGCTTCCGGACCCGCGGCTTCGAAGGGGACGGCGCCGTCCGGGGACCGGGTGCTGCCCGTCATCGCCTCCCCGTCCGTCGCCGAGCGGCTCGGTGACGGACCACGCGACCTCTCCACGGCGGCCGGGAACTTGAAGGTGCGGGTGGCGGGTACCGTCATGCGCACTCCCGCCGTCTCCGACAGCGACTTCTTGATCGTCGACGCCGCATCGCTCTCCCGCAGGCAGACCACCACGCTGCTGGTCACCGGCGGCTCCCTGGACGCGAAGGCGCTGCGCACGGCGGCGCACGACGCGGGCAAGGACTTCTCCGTACGGCTGCGCTCCGAGGAACGCCAGGCGTTCGTCGACACCCCCATGCAGCGGGGCGCCGAGGGAATCTACGCGGCAGCGATCGCGGCCGGCGCGGGCTACGCCCTGCTCGCCGTCCTGCTGTCGCTGCTGCAGACCGCACCGGAACGCACCGCCCTGCTGGCCCGGCTGCGGACCATGGGCCTCACCTCCCGGCAGGGCAGACGGCTCCTCGGCCTCGAAGCGATGCCGCAGGCGCTGCTGGCCGCCGTCGGCGGGCTGCTCGTCGGATGGGCGACGACGGCCCTGCTGGCGCCGGGCGTCGACCTGGTGAGCCTCGCGCTCTCCGCCGGGCCGCGCTCCGGCGCGACCGACACCGCTCCGCTGCGGGCCGACCTGTGGTCGCTGACGCTTCCGGCGCTCGGCGTGGTCGTCCTCACCGCCGCGGTGGCCGCCGTCCAGGCCTGGTGGGCCACCCGCCGCGGATCGATCACCGAACTCAGGGCAGGAGACCCCCGATGACGTCGCCGTCGACCGACACCACGCTGGCCGAGCTCGAACAACGGGCCGCAGCACGCCGCGACCGGCCCTCCTACGGGCACGACGCGGTGATCGCCTGCGACCGCCTGGTCCGCATCTTTTCCACGGACGGGGTGGAGGTGCAAGCCCTCCAGGGCCTCGATCTGCTGGTCGCCGAGGGCGAGTTGATGGCCCTGGTCGGTGCGTCCGGCAGCGGCAAGTCGACCCTGATGAACATCCTGGCGGGCCTCGACGTGCCCACAGCCGGGTCGGCGAAGGTCGCGGGGTCCGATCTGCTGTCGATGGGGCCGAAGGAACGGCTCCGCTACCGCCGGGACGTCGTCGGCTTCGTCTGGCAGCAGACCGCCCGCAATCTGCTCCCGTATCTCACCGCCGTCCAGAACATCACCCTGCCGATGCAGCTGCGCGGCCGGGGGCGCAACCGTGAACGAACCGCGCGCGCCGAGTCGTTGCTCCGGATGCTGGGCCTGGAGGAGGTCCGCGACCGGCGCCCGCAGCAGCTCTCCGGCGGCCAGCAGCAGCGGGTGGCGATCGCCGTCGCGCTCGCCAACAGCCCGTCGGTGCTGCTCGCCGACGAACCGACCGGCGAACTCGACTCCGCCACCGGCGAGCAGGTGTTCGCCGCGTTCCGCCGCGCCAACGAGGAGCTCGGCACCACGATCGTGATCGTCACGCACGACCAGGCGGTGGCGAGCGAGGTCCGCCGCACGGTCGCCATCCGCGACGGCCGTACATCCTTCGAGGTGCTGCGCCGCACCGAGGTCGACGCGGCGACGGGCCTGGAGTCCCAGGTGGCCCGCGAGTACGCGATGCTCGATCGCGCGGGCCGACTGCAACTTCCCGCCGAATACACGGAGGCGCTCGGAATGGAGCACCGCGTGATGCTGGAGCTGGAGCAGGACCACATCGGGGTATGGCCGGACGACCAGCCGCGCCCGTAACGGGTGTTGGTGGTGCTGGCCCCAGGTCGCTTCGACCAGGTGGCCCGATGTTCCCGCGCCACGTACGCACCTAGCGTCGTGCGGGAGTCATCCACCTGATCCGAGGAGCACGATGCGCGTCGCCTCACTGGTCACCGCCGGCCTGGGCCTGACCTGCTTACTCGCGGGCAGTGTCCCCGCGTCGGCCGCCCCCGCCGCCCCCGCCCACCAGCGGCTCGTCTGGGGCTCCTGCTCGCCACAGCAGCAGGAGCTGAACGAGGCGGGTGCTCAGTGCGCGAAGGTGACCGTTCCCCTCGACTACTCCGATCCCGGCGGCCCGACGATCAAGATCGCCGTCTCCCGTATCAAGGCCACCGCGAAGCAAGGGCAGCGGCGGGGCATCCTGCTGTCCAATCCGGGCGGCCCGGGCGGAGCCGGACTCGCCAACACCCTTTATCTGCGCCCCGCGTTGAAGGATGCCGCGGACCGTTACGACCTGATCGGCTTCGACCCCCGCTTCCTCGGCGAGTCCACCCCTATCACCTGCGACCCCGCCGCCCCGACACCCACGCCCGGCCCGACCACGACCCGCCGCAAGGACTTCGAACAGTCCGTACGGTCCGCCCGCGACACCGCACGCCGCTGCCAGGAGCACGGGGACAACGCGCGGCTCCTCCCGCACGCCACGTCCAGGAACGTCGCCCGCGACATGGATGCGATCCGCGCGGCGCTGGGCGAGCGCAGCCTGTCCTACTACGGCGTCTCGTACGGTGCCGATCTGGGTGCCGTCTACACCCAGATGTTCCCCCGCCGCGCCGACCGCATCGTCATCGACTCCTCCACCGACCCGACGGCCACCCAGTACGAACTCTTCCAACGGGCTGGGAAGCCGCTCGAAGAGGCACTGGACGCCTGGGCCGGGTGGGCTGCCCGGCACGACGACATCTACCGGCTCGGCAGCACGCCCTCCCAAGCACGGGCGAGTGTGCAGCAGTTGCTCGACGGAGCCGAGAATCGCCCGGTCACCGTCTCCGGTGTCCGGCTCGACGCGCCGTTGCTGCGGCTGGTGCTGAGGCAGCTCATCCAGCACGAGGAGTACGACCCGGCGCTCGCCGGTACGGTGCGCGACCTGACCGACGCCGCCGCGGGCAGGCCGGTCGAGCCCGGCCCGGAGCTCGCCGCCATGCTGGAGCTGCTCGCGTCGCCCGAGCTGGCGGACAGCATGCTGGGCGGGGCTCTGTTCATGTGCGGCGACAACGGCTGGCCGGCCGGTGGCTGGCCGAGGAACCCGGAGACGTACTGGACGAACATGGAGCGCAGCCGTGCCACCCAACCCGTCTTCGGCCCGATCGTCAACGGCATGATGGCCCCGTGCGCGTTCTGGACGAGCACGTCCCGCGAGCCCGCCACGGTGATCGGCAACGAGGTACCCGTACTGATGCTCCAGGCCCGGCGCGACAACAACGTCCCCTACGAAGGGGCGTTGGCGCTGCACCACCGGCTGACCGGTTCGCGGCTGGTGACGGCGGACATCCGCTCGCACGGGGTGTTCGGGCGCGGACTCGACGGCCTCGCCCCCGTCCCCTGCGCCGACAGGGCCGTCGACGACTACCTGCGCGACGGCACTCTGCCCGGCGCCGACCTGACCTGCCCCCGCACCGGGGAGGGCCGGTGATCAGCAGACGTACGGGCCTGGTGGCCACGGCATCGGCCCTGCTCACCGGAGCATCCGGACCCGCGGCCACGGCCGCCGCACCCCCTCGCGCCCCCGGGCCCCGCGGCCGCCTTCAGAGCGATGTGGACGCGATCCTGGCCACCGGAGCCACCGGCGTACTGGCCGAGGTACAGAGCGCCCACGGCCGGACGACGGCCCGCGCCGGATCCGCCGGTCCGACGGCCCCGCGCCACCCGGTCCCCTGGGACGCGTACTACCGGATCGGCAGCGACACCAAGACCTTCACGGCCACGCTCGCCCTCCAACTGGCAGGCGAGGGGCGGCTGGCGCTCACGGACACCGTCGAGCGGTGGCTGCCCGGCGCCGTGCGGGGCAACGGCAACGACGGCCGCAGGATCACGGTCGCCAATCTGCTGCGCCAGACCAGCGGGCTGAACGACTATCTCGCCGTCTCACCGGACGCGGCCGATGCGTTCACCCCGGACGGCTACCGCCGGTCGCGGTTTCGCACCACGACCCCCGAGGACCAGCTGAAGACGGCGCTGAGCCGGCCGCCCCTGTGGGTGCCGAACGCCGAGCACCCGGCCCGGGAAAGGCACTGGGGCTATTCCAACACCAACTACGTGGTGGCGGGCCTGATCATCGAGCAGGTGATCGGTAACTCCTGGGCGCAGGAGATCCACGACCGGATCATCGAACCCCTGGGCCTGCGCCACACGTTCACGCCGGGGACCTCGCCGTACATCCCCCACCCCACGGCCACCGCGTACACATGGTTCCCGGGCTGTACCCGGCCGACCGACACGACCCTGGCGTCCGGCGGCGGGGCGGACGGCTCCGTCATCAGCACCACCCATGACCACGGTGTCTTCCTGCGCGCCCTGATGAGCGGCAGGCTGCTGCGCCCTGCCCAGCTGGCCGCGATGAAGGAGACGGTCGCGGCCGAGAACTGGAGTGCGGCGCCGGGGGTCCGATACGGACTGGGCATCGCCTGGCGCCCGGTGGCCGGGAGCAGCGGCGGAATCTGGTTCCACGGCGGAACCCATCTGGGGATCGTCTCCGAGAGCGGGGTGACGCCGGACGGTGCGCGGGCCGCGACCAGCGCCACGTTCACCCTGCGGATGGGCGACCCGGCACAGGACGCCCAGGACATGGCCGCGCTTCGGCTGGTGGACAGGGCCCTGACCGGCTAGTAGGGCTTGGTCGTCGGCCTGTCCGGGGTGAGTCCGTCGGCCTGTCCGGATGGGTCCTGTCGTCGGGTCGTTGCTCGGCCCGCGCCCACGGTCACCGCGAGCGTGCCGAGTCCGCGGCCCGGGCCGCGCAGGGCGATCGAGCCGAACGGGGTGCGCAGCCGCAGCCAGGAACCGGCCGCGAGCAGGGCGACCGGGAAGTCCGGCGCCGGGCGGAGGAAGCCGAGGGACTGGGCGGCGTGGACGGCCCGCAGCGGAAGGTCGGTGCCGGCGACCGTGCGCGACCAGATCTCGCGCCCGATCAGGTCCCGCTCCGCCCGGGTGCGGCGGTCCTCGGGCAGGGCCTCGTCGCGGGAGCGGAACTCCGCCACCGCGGCGGTGACTGCTGTGCGCAGGGAGACCGGGTCGGGCAGGCCCGGCAGTTCGTGCCAGCCGCCGCGGGGCGGGAGGACACCCGTCCACGGCGGCCCGGTGACGGGTGCGGGCAGGGCGCCCGAACCGGCTGCCGTGCCCTCGACGTCGAGGGTTTCGAGGAGTTCACCGGCAGACACCGTGACGTCGAAGTCGTGCGGGCCGGCCAGCCGCGCCGCCCGGATCGCCAGGACCTCGAACGACGGCGGCCTGCCGAACACGGCCAGCGCACTGCCGCCCGCCTGCATCCGCACCGACGCGGCCCGGTCGTAGTGGAGCAGCCGGCCGAGGAAGGCCGCGAGATCCGCGGCCTCCCTCGGGTCGGCGAACTCCAGCGACCGCACGGGCACCGTCATACTGCGGCAGGCTCCTCGGCCAGGTACTGCTGGAGGAAGAGGTTCTCCTCGGCGGAGATCCGCCGGGGCCGCGCCTCGGCCAGGTCGTAGGGCACGACGACGGTCGAGGCCCGTACGTAGACCTGGTCCGGGTCCTTGATCTCGTACGCGATCGTCAGCGACGCGGCGCCGATCTTCGTGACCCACGACTCGACGGTCACCGGCTCGTGCCGGTGGACCAGCGGTCGTACGTAGTCGATCTCGTGCCGGGCCACGACGGACCCGCCCGAGAAGGACGGCGAGCCGTCCCCCGGCGCCAGCCGGAACATGAAGTCGATGCGCGCCTCCTCCAGATAGCGGAGGAAGACCACGTTGTTCACGTGTCCGAAGGCATCCATGTCCGACCAGCGCAGCGGGCAGCTGTAGATGTGACGAGCCAAGACGATCAGCCTCGCGTGAGCTTCTTGTACGTGGCACGGTGCGGGCGGGCCGCGTCCGCGCCGAGGCGCTCGACCTTGTTCTTCTCGTACGACTCGAAGTTGCCCTCGAACCAGTACCACTTGGAGTCGCCCTCGTACGCCAGGATGTGCGTGGCGACGCGGTCCAGGAACCAGCGGTCGTGGGAGATGACCACTGCGGCGCCCGGGAACTCCAGCAGGGCGTTCTCCAGCGAGGACAGGGTCTCGACGTCGAGGTCGTTGGTGGGCTCGTCGAGCAGCAGCAGGTTGCCGCCCTCCTTGAGCGTCAGCGCCAGGTTCAGGCGGTTGCGCTCACCACCGGAGAGAACACCGGCCGGCTTCTGCTGGTCCGGGCCCTTGAAGCCGAACGCGGAGACATACGCCCGCGAGGGCATCTCGACCTGGCCGACGTTGATGTAGTCCAGCTCGTCCGAGACGACGGCCCAGAGGGTCTTCTTCGGGTCGATGTTGGCGCGGGACTGGTCGACGTAGGAGACCTTGACCGTGTCACCGACCTTGATGGAGCCGGTGTCCGGGGTCTCCAGGCCCTGGATCATCTTGAACAGCGTGGTCTTGCCCGCGCCGTTCGGACCGATGACGCCGACGATGCCGTTGCGCGGCAGCGTGAACGACAGGTCGTCGATGAGGACCTTGTCGCCGAAGGCCTTCGAGAGGTTCTCGACCTCGACGACGATGGAACCGAGCCGCGGGCCCGGCGGAATCTGGATCTCCTCGAAGTCCAGCTTCCGCATCTTGTCCGCCTCGGCCGCCATCTCCTCGTAACGGGCGAGACGCGCCTTGGACTTGGTCTGCCGGCCCTTGGCGTTGGAGCGGACCCACTCCAGCTCTTCCTTGAGCCGCTTGGCGCGCTTCTCGTCCTTGCGGCCCTCGACCTTGAGGCGGGTGGCCTTCTTGTCGAGGTACGTGGAGTAGTTGCCCTCGTACGGCAGGGCGCGGCCTCGGTCGAGCTCGAGGATCCACTCGGCGACGTTGTTCAGGAAGTAGCGGTCGTGGGTGACTGCGACCACGGCGCCCGAGTACTTCGACAGGTGCTGCTCCAGCCAGTTCACCGACTCGGCGTCGAGGTGGTTGGTGGGCTCGTCGAGCAGCAGCAGGTCGGGGGCCTCGATGAGCAGCTTGCAGAGCGCGACGCGGCGCTTCTCGCCACCGGAGAGGTTGACGACTGGCCAGTCGCCGGGCGGGCAGCCCAGGGCGTCCATGGCCTGCTCCAGCTGGGCGTCCAGGTCCCACGCGTTGGCGTGGTCCAGGTCCTCCTGAAGCTTGCCCATCTCCTCCATCAGCGCGTCGGAGTAGTCGGTCGCCATGAGCTCGGCGACCTCATTGAAGCGCTTGAGCTTGCCCATGATCTCGGCGGCGCCGTCCTGGACGTTCTCCAGGACCGTCTTCGCCTCGTCGAGCTGCGGCTCCTGCATGAGGATGCCGACGCTGAAACCGGGCGACAGGAACGCGTCACCGTTGGACGGCTGCTCCAAGCCCGCCATGATCTTCAGCACCGTGGACTTACCGGCGCCGTTGGGGCCCACCACACCGATCTTCGCCCCGGGCAGGAAGTTCAGATTGACGTCATCAAGGATCACCTTGTCGCCGTGCGCCTTGCGCGTCTTGCGCATGCTGTAGATGTACTCAGCCAAGAGAAACCGTCCGGCTATCGATGTGTGGGCAGATACACCCCATCTTGCCTGACGTCCATCCCAGGACGGAAACCCGTCTCATCAGGGCCCTGTGAACTGCCCTTTCGCCGTCCGCGCTCGTAGCCGACCTGTCACTGGTTGTCGCCGTCGATCGCTGCCGAGCGCCCTCGCACGGCCCAGGGACGGCCCAGAGACGATCACTCGGCTGACGTCGCCCACGTGTCGAGCCTGACGTTCACCTGGTGATCGCGCTCGGCGAGCCAGAGGACCGCACCCTCGACGCGGGCACGGGGAGCAGGCAGTCCAGCCACGGGTAGGACGCTCGGCACATCCGCCGCGTGGCGATCGCCCGGACGCGGCCGACTGCACCTGCGGACGGCGGCACCCTTCCCTGCTATCGCCCGGTGGGAATCTCGTAGACGATCTCGCACAAGGCGGCGGGCACGACGATGTCCGCAGTCTCCACGGGTCGGCCCTGGTCGCTGTAGTACGTCCGCCTGATGTGGGTGACGAGAGCGGCCTTCTGGATGCCAAGGAGAGACGCCTCCTCGATGGTCGCCTGCCGCGGCTCCGGCTGCTCGACAGCGTGGCTGACTGTGACGCCGATCGCAGCCATACGGTTCACGACGCCCGCCCCGGCGTGTGGCCCTCCCTCAGGGAGAACGACGAGTGTGCCGGCGGTGAGGTCGTACGGCTCCCAGCTCGTCGACAACTGCATCGGCCGACCGTCGGCCAGGAACTCGTACACGGTACGGACGCACAGGTCACCTTCGGCGACACCGAGCCGCGCCGCGATCTCCGCCGGTGCCGGGATCTTGGCCTCGGTCCGGCTCTCCCAGTCCCCGTGTTTGCCCACAGCCTGCATGTCCGCACGAAACGGGGAATCGTCACGCTGCTCGCGCGCCGAGGAACGGACCACCCGGACGCGCCGACGGGGTTCGGCGACATAGGTGCCGGAACCCGCACGGCCTTCCAGAACTCCCTGGGAGATCAGCAGCTCCTGCGCCCGGCGGATCACGTTCTCGCCGACGCCGCACTCCTGGGCGATCTGAGCACGTGAGGGCAGCCGGTCCCCCGATGTCCACTCATGCTCCGCGATCCGCTGTCGGAGAACGTCCGCGATGCGGAGATAAGGCGGCTGCTCAGGCATATGGAAAATCTAGTCCACTAGCCCTAATCTAGTTAACTAGCTTCACGTACTGTGATCACTTGGCGACGGAGACACCTGTGCCTGCTTCCGAACTGAGCGTCGAGGACATCGCCGCCCGGTTGTCCGCCGCCGGACTCACCGCACGCGTGAAACAGCACGTCCACCACACATCGATCGAAGCGGAGGTGCCGGACGACTTCCCCGCCGACGCATGGCGGGAGGTCCTGGAGGTAGTGGCGAGGGCCGATCGATTCGGACTCTCCGCCAGCAACGTGAACGGCCGCGTCTTATGGGCCGCCGTAGGCAAAGCGGTCCCCGCGACGGGCGATGTCCGGGGACCTGGCCATCAGCGATAGGAGCTGACCAGCGTGTTCAACCGTATCCGCCGTGCCGTCTCACGCACCAGTGAGCGGTACTTCCCGAAGGGTCGGCACCGCCGCCCCTTAACGCCTGTCCGATCGAGGGTCGTTCACCTCGGACTCGCCGACTCCCCCACGCTGCACATGGGGCGGCTTCGAGACGGCATGGATGTTCTCGTCGCCGAGGAGACCGCGCTCGTGCGCCCATGCGTGCTGGCCAGCAACGAACACGCGAGGCGACGCTCCACGGCCGTAGCTCACACCCCTTTCACGCAAACCTGGTTCGCACCGCCGGAGGCCATCTGATGCCTTCTCATCAGCGTCCAGGCGTGACGAGGGCGAAAACCGCTTCCTACAGGTCGAGTTCGTGCCTGATCGGTACGCACCGTGAGTGCGCGCATTCCTCCCCCACCGTGGCACCGATCGGCGTTCCCGTGGTCTACGAAACGTGCAACTGCCCTTGCCACCCGGCGACTCCCCTGGTCGCCTCGAAGGAGGTGTCCCAGTGATGAGGTGGACGCCCAGTGGTCCGCTTGCCGCCAACGTCGAGATCACCTCGGCCAGCGTGCAGCGTGGGGATGTGATCCAGATCGGCGGTCAACCGTGTCGCGTGGTCGACCTCTTCCAACTTGCCGGCGAAGCCAAACGGCTTCGTTTCGAATCGGGCGAGCTGCTGACCATGCACTCCCGGACCCGGCTCGTCGCCCTACGGATGCTGAGAAGGAGGTGATTCAATCCGTGGCTTCCCGCCGTCATGTCATCGCCGACGACCTCCGGACGCAGATCTCAACCGGCCGCATCAAGGCCGGCGAACGTCTCCCATCTGAGGCACAACTCGCCTCCCGCTACGCGGTCAGCACGCCAACGCTGCGGAGCGCCCTCGCGGTACTCCAGCGCGAAGGGCTCGTCGAGAAGATTCACGGCAGGGGGAACTTCGTCCGCCACCCCCTCCGCAGAATCACGTACGTCGGCGGTGGCCGCACTCCCACCGCTCAGACCGCGACCGATGCGGCTCTACGCATGACCGTCCGCACCACCCATCTTCCGGCGCGAGGGCATCTGGCCGCTTTGCTGAGGGTGTCGACAAGCAGCCCACTGACCGAATTCCTCTGCCTCAGCCACGAGGGGAAATCACCACACAGCCTGGCTCGAATCTACGTCCCCCGCGACTTGGCGCCGACCGACAGTCCAAGCGAATCACCCTGCTGCGAGGAGGTGTTGGTCAGGCTGACGGAGCTCCGCCCCCCACCGGCCGTGGTACAGGAGCAGGTCAGCGCCCGCTTCCCGACGCCCAGAGAAGCGGCAACTCTTCGCATCAGCTCGGCCCTGCCCGTCCTCGCAATCACACGCGTCGCAACTGACACCACTGGACGCGTTGTCGAGGCGGCGCTCCTGGTGCTTCCCGGCGACCGCGCCGACGCCCTCTTCACGCACCACACGGCGACCGAAGAGAGGGGGACGGACGGATGACGCCCCGCAACGAAATGCGACTCCTCCCATGGTCGGGCCCCGAGGGCAAACCGTGCTTCCTGAGCACCGACGACAACAGCGGCCACCTGTCCCGCCTGGCCGACAATACGGAAGCGGTACAACTCGGCATGGCGGCCGAACTCCTGAAGCACGTGTCAGAAGTACTCGGCGACGAGGAGGCCGAACCGGAGGAGCTGTGGCTCCTGGCAACGGACCTGACTGGAGCTCTCCACGAAGTGCTCCGTGTGGCAACAAGCCGCGGCCACCGCCTGTCGTTACCGGATCTCTCCGCTCATGATGGGGGCGACGAGGGCCTGCGGCTGCCGGCGGCCGCCTTCGGCTAGCGGCACCGCAGATCCAACGGCAGAGAGGCCCCAGACCGAGTCTGGGGCCTCTCTGCTTGGGCCGTACCTCTCTCGCCGCGGGCATGGAGCCGGTTGATGCACGCTTTCCAAGTCTGTTGGCGGGGTTCCTCATAGGGCGCAGGGACGGTTCACCTGCACTCACCCGAGGTCGGCCGCTCACCCGGCATAAGGCACCCTGCCTTCTCTGAACACTCGTCAACTATGCTGAATGAGACGGAAAATGAGACGGCCGATGAGCTGCACGCGCAACAGACCTGAGCGTTGAGCAAGAGCCACGGCACCGGGTCAACACGGGGCACGGCGCATCGTCGTCATGGCGCGGCCTACCGCTGGCAGCTGGGACGCACGATTACCTACGGACAAGGCTCTATAGCCAACTGGATGACAGGGATTTAATGCATGGATATGGGTACGCGCCAGCGTATGCTCTTCACTTCTCTTTCGGAGGTAGCCATACTTCGCGCGCTTGAAGTAGCTGGCAATCGACTGAAAAAGAATGACCGCCCCTCTCGGGCGGCAGTGAACCACCTTCCCAAATGGGATGTTCATACATTTCTACCTGCAAAAGAAGCAAACCTCGACTCTCTCCTGAAAGGATCATGGGATATCCCCAGGGCTTCAGGCTATCCCGACAGGCTTTTGCAGGCACTGGACGAGCACGCCCGCATCATCCTGACAGCGGGCATTGCCTACAGTCGAGCAGACTTGCTTATGACGCTGTCAAAATACGACCTAGATGCCATGATCTTCTACGAGAAGAACGGAGGCTGAAATGACCACATCCCGGCCTGGACTCCCTGCAGCACTGGAGCGCGGCCTTCGGTTAGAAGTGGGTGGAGTCTGCCCGTTCACTCACTGCCGCATGCCGGCTCAGGAAAATTGTCACATTTGGGATCGAGCTAAGGGTGGACCTGATGTTTTTGGCAATTTACTCAGGGCATGTGCAGCGCACCACCACCAACATACAGCCGGACACATCCCCGACCATGATTTACGGGTAATCAAGGCTCGCCTCGCCTGGAACAACGACAGGTATACACACGCCGAGTATCTCTGGCTGCAGGTCTTTGCGCAGCTTGGAGGCACGCACTTCAGGCATCCGACTCCAGAACGTGCCTGTCTGCGGTTCTTGGAGACGGACGGCTACATACTGTTCGTCGGGACCTCGAAGGCCGCCGACAGCGAGCGGCCAATGGACGACTGGCGACTCACCAACATCGGACAGTGGTTTGCGAAGGCCTGGTCGGAGTCTGGGGCCTATCCCATAAGAATCTCGCGTTGTTAAGACGACGTTGGGGCGCCGCGAGCAGCGATTAAGAATCGAACTTCCGCCCTGAGCTTGGGAATCACCGGGGGCCCCGGGTATACGGGCGTCTGAGCAGGTGCTGTCATTGATCTGCATGGCCTGTCCCACTGCAAGTCGCTCCCTCGTTGACCGTGGTACACCGCGCGATCTGGTGCGCATCTGGTGCGTCTGGTCTGCGCTGGCGCTGTAGCGAACCCTGCTCGAACAGGGAGGTGCCCGCCCCTTCGCGCTTGCTCAGCGCGTTACATGGGGGGCGTACGCAGTCACCGAGTTGGCGAGATTCCCCGAGTGGCCCCCAGATGTCAGTGTTGATCGCTACCCTGATTACCTCATGCGTACTACCAACTGTGCCAGTGGGAGAATGAATGTTCAGCATCTCTGAGGTCGAAAACTTTGGTGCTATCGATGCTGATGCTGACGACCTCCTTAGAGAGTGTTTCCAGGATCACCCAGCCTATGTTGCGGCTAAGAGGCAAAGAAAATTCCTGATCCTTGGCAGAAAAGGATCAGGTAAAACGGCCATCTTCAAAAGAATTCTTACGGAGCGTCGCCCGAATGAGTTCTCTTATGGCCACTCCTTCGATGACTACCCCTGGCAGCATCACGACCTGCAAGCCCAAGTAGGAGTTCCGGAAGAGAGGCGCTACTTCCACAGTTGGAAATACTTGATCTTGATCGGCTTGGCTAAGGTGCTCCTCAATGCGGATCAAAGTCAGCCGTGGAGTGATGATTCCTTCGAATCGGTGCAAGCGCTTGAGGATTTTGTTGTTGACTCCTATGGGTCGAGGGATCCAGACGTTCGGCAGCTTTTTAGCCCAGAGAGGGAGTTGCGACTGAAGAGTGTCCTAAAGGTGCCGTTCTTTGAGTTGTCGGGTGAGCGTGTTCGAGTCAGGGAATTGCCTCCGCATATTCAGGAAGTGAATCGAGCAATTCAAGAGCACGTCTTGCGTGCATTGAATCCGGTCAACTCGTATTACATCTGTTTTGACCAGCTTGACCTCGGCTTTGTCAAGTCCGAGGAGTCGTACTCTCAGCGGCTGGTTGGCCTCATCCTTGCTGCCCGTGATCTATTTTTGGCGGCCCGGGAGCGCGGCAAGAAACTGAACGTTGTCGTGTTTTTGCGCGACGACATTTATCAAGATCTTCAATTCGAAGATAAAAATAAGATCACCGAAAACTTTACCAGCTTGGTCCAGTGGAGTGAATCCGGCGCCGGGTTGACGCTGAAGAGGTTGATGGAGAGTCGTTTTACTAACGTACTTGGGGGTGGCGGGGACTCGGTGATCCCTTGGGAGGATGTGTTTGACGAGACTCGGGAAATGCCCAGTCGGCAGACGAAGTACAAGCACATCTGTGATCGAACGTTTTTGCGCCCTAGGGATGTCATTAAGTTCTGCAACGAAGTTCTGGAGCAATATAAATCACCTCTCTTTGTGGCGAGAGGGCAGTTCGACAATGAGGCGGTTCATGAAGCCAGGTCGGGCTATTCTGACTACCTGCTGAATGAGCTGGACGACGAGATCGCTAAGCATGTCCCGCAGTATAAGGAGTACTTGGAGGTCGTAAAGGAGCTGGGTGCTATGCAGTTCTCCCTAGCCGACTTCAGTGCTGCTTGGTCGCGGCGTTCGACTTTGTCTGAAATTCCAGCAAAAGTTGGCCTTGCTCAGCTCTTCGAATTCTCGGTTGTAGGATATCTGAAGCCGGGAGGGCGTGGTGGCGGTTCCGAGTATGTATGGAGGTATCGGGACCCGCGTGCTCGCTTCAATGCGACATCTGAAGTATTCCGAATTCACGCAGGCTTTAAGGAAGCACTAGATTTGACTCGTCAGAGCGCTTAGAGGCTGCTCGCGCCCAGGTCGGCGGAGCGGGTTTGGCCGGTGTCCTGCCCGGTTTGGGGTCGAGCATGATCAGGGGGCCGTACGCTGGCCAGCAACTCGGGCAGGCTGTGATCCTGCCCGGAATTTGAACGAGTGGCCCCCTGGTCTTGCTCGACGCGGGACCCGAACCGGGGAGGTGGCTAAAGCCGTGGAGCCGACCGCCCCAGCCACAGCGGGTTTCTCCCCACCATGGCGCTCGCTCTAGCCGCGCGACCGGCGTAGCCGGGGCCAGAGCGGGCCGAAGGCAGGAGCGCCAGGCCCCGGCGGTGAGCCGGGGAGCGCGCGGCGAGCGGAGCGAGCCGCCTTGATGAAGTAGGGAAAGTTCTACCGCGCTGGGATCAGGTTCTTGCCGTCGTGGCTCCGCACGTGGGGGCCGGCCCCGTCGAGGGCGTCCAGCAGTCGGATCGCGTAGACCTCGGACATGCGCTCGGTGATCTGCTCCTGGGTGAGCCATTCGACTGCCGTCGATTCCGCGGACGTGCGCTCAGTGCCTCCAGAAGGCTTGCACCGGAAGACCAGGGCGACGATGCCTCGGGTCGTGTTCTTGTAGACCCCGGTGAGTTCGTCCACCTCTACGTGGATACCCGTCTCCTCCAGGACCTCGCGTACGACGCCCGCCTCTGGGGTCTCGTCGAGTTCGAGTACGCCACCGGGTAGCTCCCAAGTGCCGTTGTCGGCGCGACGGATCGCCAGGAGCCGCCCGTCTTCGCGTACCACTACTCCGGCCACAGATACGGAGTGCAGCGGCATCGAGGTTGCCTCCTGTGATTGACTCATATACAGGAGCATAGGAGGCAGAGAAGGACTATGGGAACCGCGGCAGGAGAGAGGTCTGTACCTCGGTACGTACAGATCGCCGACGAGATCGTGCAGCAGATCCGAGCAGGGGTCCTCGGCCCTGGCGACATGGTGCCGAGCGAGTCAGAACTCGTCGAGCGCTACGGCGTCGCGGGCGGGACGATCCGTAAAGCCATGGTCGAGGTGCGCGCGAGCGGGCTGGTCGAGACTCGGCACGGCAAGGGCTCGATCGTCAAGGATCGCCCGCCCGTGCGGCACCGGTCATCGGACCGCTTCCGGCGCTCACTTCGGCAGGGTGGCAAGGCCGCGTATCTCGCCGAGTCCGAGCAGTCCGGCGCCACGGCGAAGGTGAGCGTCCTCTATATCGGACCGATGCAGGCCTCGGAGGATGCCGCCCAGCGATTGGGGATCCCCGCCGGCACTCAGGTACTCGCCAGACGACGCCTCTACTTCCGCAACGGCACGCCCGTCGAGACGGCGACGTCGTACCTCCCATGGGACGTCGTGAAGGACATCCCCGAGCTGTTCGCCGAGAACCCCGGCGGTGGCGGCATCTATGCCCGACTCGAAGACCACGGGCACGAGTTCGCTGAGTTCGTCGAGACGCTCCAAGGGCGTCCGGCCTCCAAGGCGGAGTCCTCGGAGCTGGCCCTCAGTCCTGGCGCTCCGGTGATCCACCTGATCCGTGAGGCCCGTACGACGGAGGGCCGCGTGGTTGAAGTCTGCGACACCCTCATGGCTGCTGACCAGTTCGTATTCGAGTACCGGATCCCTGCCACCGACTGACGCTCTCTCAACTCCTCTCAGCCCGTCGCGAGTTCTTCTTCGCGGCGGGTTGACTCATGTACAGGAGTCGTGCACTCTTCTTCATGTCACTCATATACATGAGTGACGGAGTCCAGCATCTATAGAGGAGTGATGTGCTGTGCGTCAGATTCCCGTCGACACCACCAACGCGACCGTGATGGTCGCCAAGGCTCCCCAGCCCAAGGTCAAGGACCGTCGCACCGGTGAGATCGCCCTCGACAAGGACGGGGTCACGCTGATGACGGTGGAGGTCATGTTCTCCACGCCGGACGAGGTGGAGATCCTCAAGCTCACCGTTCCGCAGCCGGGTGTCTCCGAGGACCTGACCATGGGTACCCCGGTCGCGCTGACGGGCCTGGTCGCCTCCGCGTGGGAGAGCGAGTTCAACGGGCAGAAGCGGCATGGGATCGCGTTCCGCGCAGTGGCCATCACCTCGCTCGCCGCCGCTGCGTCGAACTCGCGGGCGGCCTGATCATGACCGCGTTAGCGGTCGCCCTGGTGCTGGTCGTCGCTGCCGCAGTGATTCTGCGGTGGCGGCGTCCCGCCTGGTACTGGCTGGCCTTCGGCGCCGCCTTCGCCGCCCTGCGGGTCCTGGTCCGCTACGCCTCCGTCATGGACGCGTGCGGGCTGACCGTCCCGCCCTCCCGCTGGCGCCTGGCCTTCGCCCGGGTCGCCAACCGGCCCGTCCCTGAGTCCCGCGCCCCGCGCATCCTGCGCGTCCACCCCACTCGCACCGGCCTGGTGCTCCGCCTCAAACTCCGCCCCGGCCAGGATGCCTTCGACGTCTCCGCCGCCACAGACCGGCTGCGCCACTCCTTCGCCATGTACGGCGTCACTTCGCGGGCGCTCCGCTCGGGCGTGGTCGAGGTGCGGATGACCGGCTACGACGTGCTCAAGCGGGTCCACATGCCCGTAAAGACAGACTCGGCTCCGATGCGGGTTCCGGTCGCCCTGCGCGAGGACGGGGCGGTTCACTACCGCGACTACCGCGCCGTCCCGCACGGTCTCACCCTCGGCGCCACGGAGTCCGGGAAGTCCGTCTACCAGCGCAACCTGGTCGCCGGTCTCGCGCCCATGGATGTCGCACTGGTCGGCATCGATTGCAAGCAGGGGGTTGAACTCTTCCCACTGGCCCGCCGGTTCTCCGCACTCGCCGACAATCCGGACACCGCCCTCGACCTCCTCGAAGCCCTCGTCTCCCACATGGCGGACGTCTACCAACTGATCCGCGCTGAACAACGGATCACGGTCAACGTGCAGGACGCGGAGATCGCTGCCGACATCTGGGACCTGCCTGAGCACCTGCGACCGGTGCCGATCGTCGTCCTCGTGGACGAGGTCGCCGAACTCGCCCTGTTCGCGTCCAAGGACGAGGAGAAGCGGCGCGACAGGATCATCACCGCCCTCGTGCGGCTCGCCCAGCTCGGCCGGGCTGCCGGCATCTATCTGGAGATCTACGGGCAGCGCTTCGGCTCCGAACTCGGCAAGGGCATCACCATGCTCCGCGCCCAGCTCACCGGCCGCACTGCCCACCGCGTCAACGACGAATCCTCCGCGAACATGGCCTTCGGGGACATCTCCCCCGACGCCGTCCTCGCCGCGATCCAGATCCCCACCGAGACCCCCGGCATCGCCGTGACCGGAGACTCGTCCGGCGGCTGGGCCCGCATCCGCGCCCCGCACACCTCGCTGCGCCAGGCCGTGAACCTCTGCAACCGGCACGCCGACCGTACCCCGGACCTGCCCGCCCTCGCGCCCTTCCGGCCTGCCGTCGCCGCGCTGCCCTCGGAACGTGTGCCGCTGTCCAAGACGGCCCCCGCAACCGTCTGACCGCTCCTGCCTCTCGGTTGGCGCGACCCTCTCGCGCCATGTCCCTACCCGCTCCATGCCTGCTGAAGGGAGAACACGTCATGTGCCCCGACTGCGAGGACTTCGCCCGCACCGTGCTCATGCTGGGCCAACTCGCCCTCTACGCCGACGTACTCGGCGCTGACCAAGGCTTCATCGAGGCTGTGGGCCCGTCCCTCGCCGCGTCCCTGCCGGAGCCGCCGCCCGGTGCGTTCCCGCCCGGCTACGACCCCACCGACGGCCCCGACTACCCCGGCGGCTCGTGATGGCCCGCCCCGCGTTCCGCGTGGACGCGGTCCTCGTCCAAGCCGTCATCGCCGGGGCGCTGTCCTTCGCCCACCTGCACGACCTCGCCGATGCCGCCGGACAGGACGGCTGGAAAGCCTGGGCCTACCCGATCTCGGTGGACCTGCTCCTCGTCGCTGCCTGGCGACGGCTGCGCAGTGAGGGCCCGTCCCGTCTGGCCTGGTGTTGGTTCCTGATCGCCCTGATCGCCTCGCTCGGCGCCAACGTCGCCACCGCCGGATTCCTCGACCTGGCCCATCCGCCGGCCTGGCTACGGTTCGGCATTGCCGGATGGCCTGCCCTCGCCTTCCTCGGCGGCACGCTCCTCGCCCACTCGCACGCCTCCGAGGACCAGGAACCGGTTCTGCCTGCACCGGAAGCCGAGCCGGACATCACTCCCGAGCCGCAACCCGAACCGGCTCCGCTCACCGTGGCCGAGGGCACCCCGGCCATCGCCTCCGCTACCTCGGCGCCGACCAGTCCCCCGGTTCCGGCCGCACTGGTCGACCACGCGCGAAAGCTCGCCGCCGACCACCAGGCCCGCACCGGTGCCCGGATCGACACCGACACCCTGCGCACCCGCCTTGGCGTCCCGCCCCACCTGGCCGACACCATCGCCGCCCAACTCACGTGACCTGAAGGGAGAACCGCCCTCATGCCTGCCCGCGACCACTTCCACTCTGTGATGCGGATCGGCCCCGTGCAGATCGGCACCCACCGTGACCGCCACGGCCGCACCGAACACGCAGCCGTGTGCACCAAGGACGGCTGCGGCTGGTCCGCCGGCTATTCCAGCCAGACCGCCGCACAGCTCGCCGCCCGCACCCACCGCTGCACTGCCCGATAGGAGAACCGTCCCATGGACGTCCCGCTCTGGCTCGCCCTGATCGTCGTCGGCTGGCTCGGCGTCAAGCTCATCCGCCCGCCCTGGTGGCTCGTCGCCGTCCTCCTCCTCGGCGGCTACCTCCTCGGCGACAGCCTGCTCGCCCCCGCCATCGACACCGCCGTCAAGTAACCACTGCCGAAGGGAGATCCACCATGCTCCGCCCCAAGGTCCCGACCATGCCCCAGCCCACCGGCCAAATCACCCCGCCCGCCGTGGTTGTCGAGCCGACCGCCGTCATCCAGCACACCCCGGAAGCCCGCGCCCCCATGACGGCTCCGGCTCGGCCGACCGTGCAGCTCACCCCAGGCGGCGCCATCGCGCTCGTGGGTGGCGGGACGGCCGTGGTCCTGGTCGTCGGCGCCGTCCTGGTCTCCATGCTCCTCGCGGTCGCCATCACCGGCGCATCCGTCGCCATCTGCGCCCTGGTCATCCGCTCGCTCATCAGCGACGAGGGCAAGCGCCGCTGACCGGCCCCCGGGCGGCCTCAACCGCCAAGTCTCCGCCGCCCGGGAGCCGTCCCCTGTCCGATCTCTCAACCGGAAGGAACCCTCAGCATGACCCACCGCACCCGCCCGCCGTCCCGGATCTGCCGTAACTGCGGCGGCTTCGCCTCTGCCGCAGTCACTCTCGGCGGTCGCGACCGGCACGGCCACCTCCGCACCATCAGCGCGCACTGCCCGGCCTGCCACGGCACCGGAACCGCCCATAGCCCCGCTCGCCTGCGGGAGGGTACTCGTGCCTGACACGCTGCTCGATCCGACCCCCCTCGGCGACCTGCTGAGGGTGGCTTCGGCCGACGACTTCGACCGCTGGCAGGACCAGATCCGCCGCACAGGCGGCTGCGCCGATCCGATCCACCTGACCGGCTGGACCCTCGCCAAGGACAGGGCAACCGGCGAGACCCTCCACCGCTACTCGACCGAAAACGAGCCGGGCGGACGGCTCCGGGTCGCGTGCGGCAACCGGCGGGCCTCCCGCTGCCCCTCCTGCGCCTGGACCTACGCGGGCGACACCTACCACCTCATCCGCGCGGGCCTGGCCGGAGACGACCGCCGCGACATCCCGTCCACGGTCCGCGGACACCCCCGCGTCTTCGCCACCCTCACCGCCCCCTCCTTCGGCCCCGTCCACAACCGGCCCGACCGCAGCGTCTGCCGCTGCGGCACCCGCCATGCCTCCGATGATCCGGCGCTCGGCACGGCGCTCGACCCGGCCACCTACGACTACGCGGGCGCCGTCCTGTTCAACAACCACGCAGGCGACCTCTGGCAGCGCTTCACCAACCGGCTCCGCCGCGAGATCGCCGCCCGAGCAGGCCTCACACAGCGGGAGCTGAAGGAGTCGGCCCGACTCTCGTACGGCAAGGTCGCTGAGTTCCAGAAGCGCGGCGCCCTGCACTTCCACGCCGTGATCCGCCTCGACGGGCCCGAGGGACCAGACACCCCGCCTCCGTCCTGGGCGAGTGCCGGCCTACTCACCGACGCGATCCACGCCGCCTCCACCCACTCGTACACGTCGGTCTCGGTCTCGGCCTCCAAGGACCAGCCCGCCCGTACGTTCCGCTGGGGCACCCAGCTCGACGTCCGCCCTGTGAAGGCCTTCGGCGACGGCTCCGACATCACCGAGCAGGCCGTGGCCTCCTACGTCGCGAAGTACGCCACCAAAGCCGCCGAGAACACCGGCACCCTCGACCGCCGCATCGGCGAACTCTCCGAACTCGACCGCCACCAGGTCCCAGCCCACACCCGCCGCCTCATCGAGGCATGCAAGCAGCTCGACCCGCTCTACCCCGAACGGCGGCTGTGGGCCTGGGCGCACATGCTCGGCTTCCGCGGCCACTTCTCCTCGAAGTCCCGCCGGTACTCGACCACCCTCGGCGAACTCCGCCAGGCCCGTGCCGACTTCCGCGCCGCGCAGGAACGCGAAGCCCTCGGCCTGGACGACCGAGAGCCGGACACCGTCCTCGTCCTCGCCGACTGGCAGTACGCAGGACACGGTCACACACCGGGTGAGTCCGCTCTCGCTGCCACCATCGCCCGCAACCTCCAGCTCAACCGCGAAACCGCACGCGAAGAACTTCGATCGGCCCCTGACGAGAGGGAGTGGTGACCATGGCAACGCGGCTCCCGGTGCGCTACCTGACGCCTGACGACCTGGTGGAGATGTTCGACCTCCCCAGCGTCGAAACGGTCTACCAGTGGCGTCGCAAGCGCGTTGGTCCTCGCGGATTCCGTGTGGGCCGACACCTGCGCTACGACCCGGATGACGTCCGTGCCTGGGTCGAGTCCCTTCAGGAAGGGTTTGCCGCCTGATGGCCGGACACATCCAAGACCGCTGGTACAAGGCCGAAATCGGCGCGGACGGCAAGACCCGCAGGATCAAGAGCGATCGATACGGCCTCGGTCTCCGCTACCGCGCCCGCTACATCGGCCCGGACGGCACCGAGAAGTCCAAGAGCTTCCCGGACAAGCAGAAACGCTTGGCTGACGTATGGCTGACCAACATCGAGGCCGATATGGCGCGCGGCCAGTACATCGACCCGCGAGCCGCACGGACCACCTTCCGTGAGTACACCGAGCGCTGGATCGCGGCACTGACCACCGACCTCACGAGCCGGGCCGCGGTCGAGGGGCGGCTACGTCTTCACGCCCTGCCATACCTCGGAACGCGTCCGATCGGCTCGTTCCAGCCGGAGCACATCCGCGACTGGAACCGTCAGCTCGAAGGTGCCGTGGCGTCGGCCTCCTACCGACGCCTGATCTTCGATGCCGTCTCCTCCGTGCTCACTGCGGCCGTGGATGATCGTCTGCTGGCCTCAAACCCCTGTCGAGCCCGATCGGTCAAGGCGCCTCGGCCCGCGCCCTCACGCGTCCATCCATGGTCGGCCTCGCAAGTCTTCGCCGTACGGGCTGGACTCCCCGAGCGCTACCAGGCCATGACCGACGTCGGCGGCGGCTGCGGCCTCCGCCAGGGCGAGATCTTCGGTCTCGCGGTCGACAACATCGGAGACCTCGGCTGGCTCTACGTCCGGCAGCAGGTGAAGAAGGTCCGCGGCTCCCTCGTCTTCGCGCCGCCGAAGCGAGGCAAGCTCCGGGACGTTCCGCTGGACCCCGAAGTGTCAGTGGCCTTGACCGAGCACATGAAGCGCTTCCAGCCGATCGGCGTGACATTGCCCTGGGTGACGCCGACCGGGCCCAAGGTCACGCATCGGCTTGTCTTCACGAGCAGCGTCGGCACGGCCCTGTGGAGTAACGGCTTCAACGACGAGCGGTGGAAGCCCGCGCTCGCCGCCGCCGGCATCATCCCGGTGCCGGAGAAGGGCCAGCGTTTTGCGGCGGCTCGTGAGCATGGCATGCATGCCCTGCGGCACTTCTACGCCTCGGTCCTCCTGGACGCCGGCGAGAACATCAAGGCGCTGAGTCTCTACCTCGGGCACAGCGATCCGGGCTTCACGCTCCGCGTGTATACGCACCTGATGCCGAGCAGCGAGACCCGAACCCGGAAAGCCATCAGCGCGATGTACCGGACCGCCGGTCACGCCCATGACGGCCCAGAGACGGCCCAAGCCGCCTGACACGGCCCCTCATCGACGGGAAACCCGCTGGTGAGGGGCTGTTTTGCGCCCTCACCTGGAGAGAAACACCCCATCTTGCCTGACGTCCATCCCAGGACGGAAACCCGTCTCATCCTGGGCCCGTGACCTGCCCCTTCGCCGTCCGCACCCGTAGCCGACCTGTCACTTTTTGTCGCCGTCGATCGCTGCCGAGCGCCCTCGCACGGCCCAGGGGCTGGGAATACAGGCCCGGCAAGAGTCGCATGCGCACTTCCTGGCCGGAGGTTGACCGACCGCTCCTGTCAGCGACTCCTTTCGTCCTGCCCGCCACCACACTCGCGGTAGTCGGTCGAACCGGCTAGTGCTAGTGCCGTGACCGGCAATGTTTGCCCCGTAAGGAGCGTCGTCCGGTGCGTGCGATCGCAAGGCGGCCGTGAGTCCTTGGGTGGGGCCTCCCCTGCTCGAACGTAGCTGAGAGCTTGGGGAAGGAGCTACCAGGGCTTTTGGCCAACGCGGAAGGGGGTCCCCCCTGGCCCTTAAGGCCTTGGGGGAGTGCGTGCTGGGCGGCGCGACGGGGCAAAGCTTGCCGGGAGGGG
>NZ_JBEOVN010000034.1:0-47821 GCF_040295565.1 Streptomyces sp. NPDC002785
GAGTACGGTTCATGACGGGACCTCTCGTGCCGTGTACGGGGGTGTCTCTCGCCGCCCCGGTCGCACCCGGGGCGGCTTTTTCGTGGGTCAGGCGGCGTGAGCGGCCGGGGCCCTCGGCGTCGTGACCTGCTCGACGCGGGCCGCGCGGCGGAGCCGGCGCAGGGTCAGTTCGATTTCGTCGGCGCTCTGGAACGAGCCGACGGCGGCCTGCTCGGCGGCCTCCCGGATCGGCAGGGCGTCGCGGCGGGCCCGGGCGCGGTCGAGGACACGGCGCGCGTTGGCGGCGGCCTGCTCGCGGGTGATCACGGTGTTCATGCGGCGGCGTCCTCTCGCATCAGGGCGGCGGTGGTGAGTCCGTACGTCCGCTCGATCGCAGCGAGGCCGGACGGCCCGGGGGCGTTGCGGCCGGTGGCCCACCGGTAGACGGCGAGGTACGGCACGCCCATACGCCGCGCCATGTCGGCGGGCGTCTGGTCGCCCTTGGCCTGCGCGGCGGCGACCAGGGCGGCGGGGGCGAAAGACATGACGGTTCCTTTCACGACACGATCGGGGTCGATCTCTGTCGTGAAAGAAACGTACCAGAAGATTTCACACGTGAAATCGGTTCGCAGGGCAACCATTTTTGGGCATGCCGGGTCGCAGAATCGGGCGGAACCGCCCCGGACCTGGGCAGCGTCCTGTCGGACAGTGTTGATCTCGTTACGGGAGTGACAGGAAGGAAGCCCGGGCCCTATGCTCGGATCGAAGGTTTGTTCGAAGCGGAACGGGCCTGGCGTCGCTGCATGAAGGAACGGGGGAGGGGTGGACTATGCCAAAACCCGGTACCAGTCGTGCGGATCTTTCACGCGCGATATCTTTCACGCATGACACAAGATGCGCCGAAGCAGCACACGCCCGAAACCTTTGCCGCGTGGCTCCGAGAGATGATGACCAGGCTCGGATACCCGGAACGAGGCGGACAGAAGAAGTTCGCCCAAGACGCGGGCCTCAGTGCCCCGACCGTTTCGCGCCTCCTGCGCGCTGACGGGCTCCCAGACACGCGGACCCTCGAAGCGCTGGCGGTAGCCCTACGGGTCGGACTCCCGGAAATCCTGGTTCGGGCCGGCGTGGTCAAGCAGGAAGACCTCGCCAACCTGCGACCTATCAACCCCAACCCCATTACGTCGAGAGAGGCCGCGGCCGAACTCGGCATCACAAGTCCCGAAGGTATCGAGGCGTTCGAACGGATGGTGAACGGGCTTCGAGCAGTCGAGACGGACGAGCGCAGCGCCAACGGATAGCAAGGAGCCGCACCACATGCACATCACGCGCGATCAGGCCGCCGCAGCAGTCGCCTACGCCGTATTCGTCATCGGCCTTGTCCTGCTCGCGGTCGCGTCCGCCAAGGGCGACCGGCCACGCATGGCGGACATCGGCGCCGGCGTCGCCCTCGCGGGACTGCCGTTCGTGATCCTGGCCCGGGTGCGGCGCCAACACCACATGACCACAGAAGACAAGGAAGCCATCCGCCGAGAGGGTTACCGGCTTGGACTCGACCACGCCGCCCGTGGCCTGCTTATCCCCCCGCCGCAGCCGAGCGACGGCGCGAGCGCCACCCCCGGCGCCGCGACCGTGCACCGCCTGTACTCAGTACCGCAGGCCAACGACCGGACTGCGGAACACCACGGAGGGGAACGAAAGGCACGTTGAACGCCACAGCCATAGAAGAAGAGGAGTGGATCGCGTACCTACGCGTTTCCACATGGCGGGAGGACAAGATTTCCCTTGACCTCCAGCGCGCAGCAATACAGGCATGGGAGCGCCGAGACTCCCGGCGGCGCGTCGTCGAGTGGGTCGAGGATCCCGACGTATCCGGCCGCAACTTCAAGCGCAAGATCATGGGTTCCATTCGCCGCGTGGAGGGCGGCGGCATTCGCGGAATCGTCGTATGGAAGTTCTCCCGGTTCGGTCGCAACGACGTGGGTATCGCAGTCAACCTCGCCAGGGTCGAGCGCGCCGGCGGAGACCTCGCGTCGGCAACCGAGGACGTCGACGCCCGGACCGCAGTAGGACGGTTCAACCGACGTATCTTGTTCGACCTCGCCACGTTCGAGAGCGACCGGGCAGGCGAGCAGTGGAAGGAAACGCACCAGTGGCGCCGCGCGCACGGCCTACCGGCGACTGGCGGCAAGCGGCTCGGTTACATCTGGTATCCCCGGCGCATCCCTCACCCCACGTTGCGCGGTGAGTGGACGTTGCAGGAGGAGCGGTACGAGGTCGACGAAGCCGCGCGCGAGCACATCGAGACCCTGTTCGCGCGCAAGCTCGGCGACGGTCAGCCGCGCCCCGACGGGTACGGCCAACTCGCCGGGTGGCTGTCGAACCTGGGGTACCGCACTGCGGACGGCAACCCGTGGCGCGACGACAGCCTGCGGCGCTACATGCGCGGCGGATTCGCTGCCGGAATGCTACGAGTGCACGACCCGACTTGCCGGTGCGAGTACACGGCCAACGGGGGCAACTGCAAGCGATGGATCCATATTGACGGCGCGCACGAAGCGATCATCACACCGGAAGTGTGGGAACGGTTCGAGGCGCACGCCACGGAGCGACACACCATGGCGCCCCGGGTCCGAAACCCTTCGTACCCCCTTACCGGATTGGTGCGCTGCGGCGGTTGTCGTAAGGGTGCCGCCGCGACATCGGCCCGGCGTCGTGGCGGGCAGGTTCTCGGTTACGCGTATGCGTGCGGGCAGTCGCGGCACGCTCTGTGTGACAGCCCGGTATGGGTGCAGCGTGCTCTCGTCGAGGACGACGTGCACCTGTGGCTCGCCCGGGAAGTCGCCGCAGTGGTGGACGCGGCCCCGTCGTCACCCGTCGACCTGTCCGTCGACGACGACAGGAAGCAGGTCCGACTCGCACGTGACCGGGCACGTCTGGAGGCGGAGCACACCCGCATCACGGGCGCTCTGTCGAACCTCGCCGTAGACCGGGCCATGAACCCGGACGCTTTCACCGACGGTGTGTTCGAGCAGGCGCGCGACAAGCTGCTCGGACAGAAGAAGGCCGTGGCGGAGGCGCTCGAAGCTGCGTCCGTTGCCGAGGTTGCCCCGGACCGGTCCAAGCTCATCCCCATTGCGGCCGGCCTGCTGGCGGAATGGGACACGCTCGTCGCTGCGGAGAAGAACGCGATTCTTCGCTCTCTCATCCGGCGAGTCGTATGTACGCGCACCGCGCAGGGCGTGCGCGGCCTTGAGAACTCAGGCAAGACCAAGATCACGGTTCACGCCCTTTGGGATCCGGACCCGTGGGACGTCGACGCCGCCTAAAACCACGTCTTCACTGGACGTAGCCACTTGTTTTACAGGTCCCGTCCCTGGACGAGGCACCGGAATTCTCCATGCGCGCGCTGGACGCGCTGCGACAGCCAGGTTTCTCCAGACTTCGTCATGTCTCATGAGACATCGGGCGGTCAGACGGGCACGTTGGACGGCTGCGTCGCTCGCCGTGCATGCTCTGTCGGTGGACCGCGAAAAGATCATTTGGTGCGGTGTTTGGCTGGCGAGCGATGCGCGCGACCAACCTGTGTCAGGCCAAACCTCCGTGTTGTGCGAGGCCAGCGAACGCTAGGGTGGAGTCCGGTCTGCAGCGGATTCCACGGCGCTGGCCGTATCACCAAGCAGGACGCGAGGTATGAGTTCACCGATGTGAGGTCCTTGCCGCACCGCACCTTCCAGACGGCGCCCTCCGTCGCTTGATCAGAGGCGCAACATGCAGCTTGATTTGATTTTCACGCAGGAACGGCGGCCTTCTGCTATGTTCTCCACGTGGATATGACTCTGCGACAAGCCATGACAGACCTGCGCCGAGACGGCGTGCTTGGGATCGTTGAGGAAGTCACTCAGCAGGTCTATGAAACCAACGCTGACCGCTTCGAGCCCAAGTTCGGTGACGACGCAGGCACGTTTGGGCAGCAGACCTGGCGGAACATCGCCAACCTGGTTCATCTGCGCCTGGTGCAGGCTGGAATCCCGGCTCGCATCGTGGCGGGTGGAGCAGTCGAGATCACCAGTGGGCCGTGGGTGGTGCGCTTCTACAAGTTTCGCTTCACTACGTCTGACAAGGTCCCGGCGGCGCTGGAGAAGGTCCGCTGGGACGGAAGCGGTCCGCGGCTGCGTGGAGCTGTGGCCAACAGCTCCGCTGGCATTCAGCTCGCCCTGAGCGAGGCGTCCGAATGGGACTCGGCGTTTGCCCCGGCGATCACGCAGGGGCATGTCCGTATCATGCATACGGGCGACCCCGAGACTGGTGGCTGCGTCATCGAGCTGGGCCTTCCTCGAGACAACCGGGCGGGTGGGTCTCCTTGGCTCGATGGGACGGCGGAACTGCATAACGGCTTGCAGGTGTCACTGCCAGCCCCCAGAACACATGAGAAGACCGACGAGACCGAGGAAGTCGGTAAGGCCGCAACCTCCCCGGGACAGACCGGCACTTTGCGGCCGACCGGCACGGACGAGCAAGCACGCGACGATGAAGGGTTCCCGGAAGAAAGCGGTTCGAAGGAACAGCCGAACTTCACGGACCTCGACGAGTCCAAGATCAATCTGAAGCGTCGCCGGAAGAGTCCGGACGAGCAGCCGAAGACGCAAAACACAGAAGACTGAGACTCTAAAGATGTCCACGACGCACCATCGTCAGCGAGAGGCCGAGTTCGCATCACGCGCGTTCGACCCTCAATCCTTGACTACTGCACGGCAGTTGCGTGGCCTGCGTAAGAACGAATTGGCCAAGCAAGTGGGACTCACGCCTGCGGCAGTGAGCCAGTACGAACTTGCACAGAGTCGGCCGTCGGCTTCTGCCGTTGCTCAGCTTGCCATGGCGCTAGGCGTGCCGGCCGCTTTCTTCGCGAGCGGGCACCCCCACCCAGCCATGCCGAGCGCTGCCCACTTTCGCAGCCTCCGCGCAACCACTCAGCTTCAACGGGATCAAGCTCTAGCATTTGGGAAGATCGCTTGGCAGTTGGTGACTACGGTTGAGAAGTACGTCGAACTCCCGACCGTCGTACTGCCGCGACTGCCGATGCCTCCGGACCCGGCGCGCTCAGACGTTGCGTCCGCCGCTCAGGAAGCTCGTTCTGCCCTCGGCGTGCAGAGCGGCCCCGTGCCACACGTCACCCGACTCCTGGAAGCACACGGCGTCGTAGTCATGGAACTTCCGCCAGCCTCAGAACGGGTCGACGCCTTCTCTCATTGGTATGGCAGCCGACCGCTCATCTTCCGCAACCCTCTTAAAAATGACCTATCCCGTTCCCGCTTCGACGTCGCTCACGAAGTAGGGCACTTGATTATGCATCTAGATGCCGAACCAGGCAGCAGGATTGTAGAAAATCAGGCCCACGACTTCGCTGCCGAATTTTTGATGCCTCGCACCGAGATTGCCGATGAACTGCCCAGACGCCTCGACTGGGAGACGCTCTACTCCCTGAAACGTAGATGGGGCACCTCGCTAAAGGCTCTTGTTTACCGCGCGCACTCGATTGGCGTATTTCGCGACACTACCTACAAGAGAGCAATGATGACGCTCTCTCAACATGGAGACCCGGAACCCTGCGATCTCGGCCCGCGCGAATCCCCTGCGCTCCTTGAGTCGGCTGTTCGCCTATGCGAGGAAACCGGTGTGGCATTTACCGAAATCGTTGCACGATCCGGCCTGCCTGCCGAACTGGCCGACCAAGTGTACGCCACAGCCACAATGACGCGTCCTCGGATTAACCTAGGGCCTGCTTCTGACACCGAAGAACCACCCAGTTCCGCTGATAAGGCAACTGGATTCCTTCAACTTGTTGAAGGGTGAGTTAAGATGGCGGCCATTGCGCCACACGGGTGTTCGGACGTGCGTTACAAGGGGCCAGAGCAATTTCATTCGTCCCCGCTGACGGTCTCCCAACCCCGGAGCGGGGCGGGAGACCGTGACTTAATCCCGCGAGGAAACGGGATGTATCGGCCGTATGATAATGCCGGAATTTAGAAAAGCGCGAATTCGGCTCTGAGCGGGACCTGCTCGGCCAGGACGACGGAGAACTTCGCCAGAGCCTCGGCGTAGGCGCCCTCGAAGGGGTGCTGGTCTCGAAGGTGCCAGTGGGCAAAAGTCAGCCCCTTCAGGGGTGTGACCGAGATACGCGCCAAAGGGGCAACGGGATGATCTTGAAGCCCTGATCCGCTCGGACTTACGTGCGGCGGCGTGCAGCAGGGTCGCGTTCGGCAACGTGCCGGGCGACCGAGTCGACGCCGGGCCGTGCGTATCGCTCCAGGGAGCGGACGGAGGCGGGGCGGGAGCGGGCCAGCAGCATCAGGGTGGAGGTGCCGTCCTCGGCGTCGTGGGTCAAAGTGTTGTGGCGGAGCCGGTGGAGGGTCCAGCCGTCCAGGACCTCGATGTCCTCGGGTGAGGCGAGGGGTTGGCGAGCAGCCGGGTGTTCTCCTCGAAGATTTCCTCAGCGCGGCGGTAGGAGAGACAGTTTCGCCCCTGCTGACTGCAGGAGAGTGCAACTCATCGGAAACCTAAGGAAGTGCAGCATGGGAGTCGATGACGCCGAGGCAGCGACGGACGACGAGCTGTTCCAGAGAGCGCTGTTCGAGGTCAGCACGGAGGAGACAGACGACGACCCCCTTCCGGCGCTGGTGGCGTTGCATCACCGGCCGACCTCCCATGTTTTTGAACGCGCGGTTCGTCTGCTGGCACACGAATCGCCGGATGAGCGAGAGCTGGGAGCACGGATTCTGCGCGAGTTGGGCCACGACGATGGAACGGGTCACCGGCCGTTCACCACGAAGACCATCAAGGCCATCCTGGCGGAGATGCCCGACGAGCCGGACCCTTGGGTTCTGGGATGGATGATCTCCGCACTGGGTTACCACTATGCCCAGGAGGCCCTCGATCTGGTACTCAGTTACCAGGCGCACACAGCACAGCCCGTCCGGTTCTCGGTAGCTGACGCGCTTCCTGCGCTGGCCGACGAGGAACACACCGAGGCCAGAGTTGTCGAGGCTCTCCTGACGCTGTCCGAGGACGAGAACGACTCAGTGCGCTGGTATGCCTTGTATGCGCTGTTCAACGAGACGGTCGGAATCACCGACGCGCAAAAGACAGCGTGGGCTAACACTCTGACCGAAAGAGGCAGCACGGAACGACGTGCCGAGCTGCGCAAGATCGCTACAACCCTCGACGACCATGCTGATAGCACCTTGCGAAATGCTCTCGAACAGGCATAGCGCAGAAGCCTGACCAGAAGTCGCGACCACCACCAACGACACTGCGCCGAATGGGTGACGGGCGACGAGCACTCACGGCTTCAAGATCATCCCGTTGCCCCTTTGCCGCGTATCTCGGAACCGACGCGAATCGCATCTGATGCGAACTGGAGGCATGCTGCGCCGTGTTGGCCGGACGGGCATCGGGAAGCCGCTGATCAGTGGATAGAGGCCCCGCCGTATGCCTGCCCAGACGGTAGTCGAAGGGCCGGGGTCGTGTCGTTCTGCTTCACTCGATCGGATGGCTGACCTGCCGTTCCTCTCCGGGCTTCGCATCTGATGCGAGATTCTCGCGTCAGATGCGACCTACGGAGCGTGACGGATTTGGTGGGCAAGGACGGGACAGCACCGGGGGCCGTGCGGCTGCAGCTGGCCGACGGGGTGCCGCTGCTGCGGCCGGAGGAGCAGGTCTTCGAGGCGATGCTGGACGGCTGGCGCAACCAGCAACTGGCGCGGAACCTCGCGCTGTCGACCATCAACGGCCGTGAGCGGAAGGTGCGGGCATTCGCCACGCACGCGGACGCCTTCCCTTGGAACTGGTCCTCACCGCTGGCGGACGAGTGGTTCGGCGATCTTCGGGCGGTCCGTGGCTGCGTCCGCTCGACACTGCGCGGCTATCAGGAGGCGGTGCGGCTGTTCTGCGACTACGCCACCGACCCTGCTTATGACTGGGCGGCTGAGTGCGAGCGGCGGTTTGGCACCCATCCGATCCAGGTGTGTCACGAGTGGAACACCGCCGTGCACATGCAGGAGTGCGAGGCGGAGTCCCCGAAGCGGGCCTTCACCCGGGACGAGTTGCAGGCGTTTTTCGACCACGCCGACGACGAGGTGAGCCGGGTCCGCGGTCGCGGCCGCAAGGGCTGGCTGCCCGCCTTCCGCGACGCGATGCTGTTCAAGACCGCGTACGCCTACGGGCTGCGACGCAACGAGACGCGGATGCTGGACACCGCCGACTTCGGCCGCAACCCAGAAGGGGCGGAGTTCGGCGAGTACGGCGTCTGCTACGTCCGCCACGGCAAGGCCAAGAAGGGCTCGCCCCCAAAGCGCCGCAGCGTGCTGACCGTCTTCGACTGGTCGGCCGAGATCCTCGACCAGTGGGTCCGTGAGGTCAGGCCCGCCATGCGGCACGCGGACGGGCCCGCTCTGTGGCCGTCCGAACGCGGCCGGCGGGTCGGCTTGCAACGGCTGGACTCCCGCTTCGCCGCCTACCGCGACGACCTCGGCCTGGATGCGGTCCTGGACCTCCACTCGCTGCGAAGGTCGTACGTCACCCACCTGATCGAGGACGGCTGGGACCCGCTGTTCGTCCAGCAGCAGGCTGGGCACGACCACGCGTCCACCACCTCCATCTACACCTGCGTGTCCTCCGACTTCCGCACCCGCACCCTGCGGCGGGCCCTGGACGCCACCATCGAGGCCGCGCTCAAGCCCGCGAGGAGGGCCTGATGAAACGCCAGGTCAGCTACCAGTGGCGGTTGCGTGAGCGGATGGCCGCCGCCGGGATGTTCACCACCAGCGAGCTCGCCCCGCCGCTCGCCGAGCGCGGAATCAACCTCTCCCTCTCCCAGGTCCACCGACTGGTCACCGGCACCCCCGAGCGGCTGTCCCTGCCGGTGCTGGCCGCACTCTGCGACATCTTCGAGTGCACCCCGGCCGACCTGATCGCCACCAAGGCGGAGAACACCACCATCCGCAAGGTCGCCACCGGCGACGCGGTCGTCGACCTGTCGGCGGTCCGTCCCAAGCGGGCCCGCATCCGGCCCGAAGGATGAGCCGCACCCGCGTCCGCGCCGAGGACCTGTTCTGTGCGCGATGCCATCGGGCGGTGCGGCTGGGGACCCACCACTGGCCCGAGGGTTACCTCTGCTCGGGCTGTTTCACCCGGGCCCTGGAGACCTACGGGACCTGCACCGGCTGCGCCGTCGAACGGCTGACCCCGGGCCTCGCACCGGACGGCGGCAAGCTCTGCACCGACTGCGCCGGCGGCCTCGGCGACTTCACCTGTGAACGGTGCGGCCAGGAGGCACGGCGCTACCGCCGCGGAGTCTGCGGCCGATGCGTCCTGGCGGAGCGCCTCCACGAACTCCTCGACGACAGCACCGGCAGCATCCGGCCCGAACTCCTCCCGCTGTTCGACACGCTCCGGCAGATGAAACGTCCCTGGGGCGGGCTGACCTGGACCAGCCATCCCCACGTCCAGCGGAACCTGCGGGCTCTGGCTCGCGGCCAAGTCCCGCTCAGCCATGAGGGGTTGAGCCAGCTCACACCCTGGCGGTCGGTCGCCTACCTGCGCGATCTGCTCATGCAGAGCGGCGTCCTGCCACCGGCCGACCGTCAGTTGCTGCTGTTCCAGCGGTGGCTCGCCGAGAAGCTGCCGACCGTCAGCGAACCCGAGCACCGCAAGCTCCTGGAGCTCTTCGCCGCCTGGCACATCCAACGCCGTCTCCGCACCCTGGCCGGCCGTGGCCCGCTCACCGGCAAGCAGATCCAGCAGGCCCGAAGCGAGCTCCACCTCGCGATCGCCTTCCTCGGCCACCTCGCCGAGCGCGGACGGACCCTCGCCGATTGCACCCAGACCGATGTCGACACCTGGTACGCAGGCGGCTACACCGCCCGGCGCCTCACCCACGCCTTCCTCCGCTGGGCCATGCGCTCCAAGCAGATGCCCGCCGTCACCGTCCCCCACCGCTCGACGAGCAACCCCGCTCCGATCGCCCAGCATCAGCGGCTCGCGCTGCTGCGACAGCTCGTGACCCACGACGACGTCCCGCTCCAGGACCGCGTGGCTGCCATGCTCGTCCTCCTCTACGCGCAGCCGCTCACACGGATTGCACGGCTCGGCACCGACGACGTCCAGCACGAGGACGGCGAAGTCCTCGTCCGGCTCGGCGACCCGCCGTCACCCGTCCCGGCCCCGTTCGCCGGGATGCTGCTGGACTACCTGGGGCAGCGGCCGAACACCATGACCGCGACCAACCCCGACGCCCGATGGCTCTTCCCCGGCCGCCGGGCCGGACAGCCTATGACCCCGAGCACTCTGGAACTTCGGCTCCGCCACCTGGGCTTCCCGACCCAGCGAGGACGCACAGCGGCGATCCGCCACCTCGCCCTCCAGGCCCCGGCCCCGGTGGTCGCCCGGATGCTCGGCTACAACCACGACACCACAGCCCGCCTTGCCGAAGAGGCCGGAGGAACATGGCGCCACTATGTCCCCGGCGACCACTCACGGTGACCCCGAGCCCTCAGCAGACGAGGAATACGCGACAGCCGATTACGCGAGGTCGCCAGTTTCACACCCCCTTCAGCCCCTCCGGTTCTGCAAACCACGCAGCTGCAGTCCCGTGACCAGCTATTTCGGCCGACGGTCCGCAGCAATGGTGAGGCACTCAGGGGCGTCCGAGAGCCCGGAAGGTCCAGCCGGCTTCACGCCATGTGTCCGCTTTTTTGGGCCACCGAGTACGGGCCGGTGACGATGATAATCTCCGCCTCCTTCGCTCCCTCTGCGTCGCTATGACGTAGTTGACGTTCTGAAGGGCAGCGCCGTTGGAGGTGCCGGCCACCCGCGGGCGGTCGCTCTACTTGCTATCGGACCCGGCATAGATCAGCGCCTCACCGGTCCAGGTGCTGTGGTCAGCATCGCGGCCGTCGTAGCTGAGCTGGAACGTGAGGCGGGCGCCGCTCCTAGCCCTTCAGTCGTAGATCAGTGTCGTCGCTGTAGTTTGCCCGGTCCTGTTCGGCGGGGGCCGCGGAGTGCCGGGGGCGGCTGAGCGGCTGTGGTTGCGTCGACGGTGACAGGCACGGGCGAGGGCCTGGTGGCAGCGGCGCCAGCGTGACCAGTGCAGTCCGTGCCGGATCCGCTCCTTCGGTGCGGGCTGAGGGGCCATCACCTCAAGGAGTCGACGGACCTCGTAGGCGGTATAGGCGATCGGGGCGGTGTCATCGAGGCTGGTGGGACCACGGAATTCCCCCTCTCTGCCCCGGTGGCCCGCCGGGCCGGGGAGTGGCCTGTTCGCGTGCTGCGGCGGCCTGGGCGACCAGAAAGGCGGCGGCCAGTTGCGCCAGGGTGATGTGCCGGTACCAGCCGTGGAAGGAGCGCACCTCGTAGTCGGCCATCCCGGCCGCCGACTTGGCCAGCTTGATCGCCTCCTCCACCCGCCAGCGCGCTCCGGGCACCAGAACCAGCTCCTGCACCTCGGTCTCCTGCGGGCCCCAGGCCAGGTAGTAATCCCGCTTGTCGGGTTCGGTCGGGCGGCGGCGGACGATCACCCACCGGGCCCAGGCCCCTTCCCCGACCTCCGAGTCGGGGTCCGGGATGCGGCGCACCCACCACTGCCAGGCACGGGACTCCAGTTGGCTCGGGCCGGCCGCGAGTTCGACCCAGTCCTGATCGCCCGCGACGCGTTCGACCAGGCGGGCCAGGTGCCGCCAGCCCGGGCGCGGCAGCACCGTCTGGTCGGCCGGCACGTTGACGGCGTACGGCAGGCGGTTCCGCTCCAGGAAAGCGCGAAAGGCCCCGTCGCGGCCGTAGACCTCGTCTGCGGCCACCCACACCCGCCCGGTCGGGAGGTCGGGCAGGATCCGGTCGATCATCCGCTCGGCCAGCCTGGGCTTGGTGGCAAAGCCCAGCTCATCAGGGATGTGTGCAGCCCGACAGCGCGCCCGGTCCTCACACCACTCCTTGGGCAGGTACAACTCCCGGTCCACCAGCGCCTGCCCGGCCCCGGTCGCCCAGGCAGCCATCACGCCGACCTGGCAGGGGAAGACCCCTCCCAACGTGCCGGTGTACTGCCGGGCCACCCCGGCCGAGGACCGGCCCTTCTTCGCGAACCCGGTCTCATCGACCACCAGCACCCCGCACCCGTCCGGTCCGGCCCCCACCCCGCCGTCCGCCAGCGAGGCGATGACGTAGCGGCGCACGAAGTCCCGCAGCCCGTCCGCGTCCCACCGAGCCCGGTCCAGCAGGTGCTGCTGCCCCCACGGCGTCAGCTCCCCGCTGTACTCCGACAGTTGCCAGCCGTTCTTGCGGGACAGGGGAGCCAGCAACCCGCGGATGCACGCCCCAGCACGGTGCCGTAAATCTGCTCGCGGGAAGACCCCGCCGACCTCCAGCAGCAGCAACTCCAGCTGGTCAGAGAACTCTTCAGCCCGCTCCTGGTCCGTGACCAGCAGCGGCACGTCCAACAACTGTGCCTGCATGTCTGCCAGTTACCCGCCCCAGCTGATCGACGAACTGCAGCACACATGCTGATCTACGACTGAAGGGCTAGGCGGCGCCAGGAGCGTCAGGCCGAATCCGGCGCCGTCCTTGGACGTCGTTTCCTTGTGGCGACGATCATCGCGGTGAACATGCAGGCGCCGCCCGCGGAGACGTAGTGGCCGGAGCCGGACGTGCCGTCTGCGCCGCCGACGTTGCTGGGCCTCGGGGTCCACTGGGTCATGACAAGGTCCTCCTGAATCGCAACCCCCTGCGGGTGTGGCAGGTACGCGCACTGTGAGGGGTCCCGCCGCGTACAGCGTGCGGCGGAGGCGTTGATCAGGCCGCCGCGGTCGCGCCGTTCCGATAAATTGCCGGGTATGACTAGCCGGTTCGACGCCCAGTTCGGCGGCACCCTGCACTCTGCGCGCGAGATCCTGCCGGAGAGTTCCGTGCTCCGCCTGGAGGACAAACTTCGCCAAATCCACGCCGAGCGGCCCGATCTGGGTGTCCAGGAGGTCGTGAGCATGGCCTTGGACGTCTTTCAAGGAGACGCGATTGATGCCCGGATCTCCATGGAGGAAGCCGGTAAGCGGGTCGATGAAGCGGCTGCCACCGAAGCTGCCTACTCGGCGGCCATGCAACGCATCGCAGAGCGCTCGGGCGACTTGGACGCTCTCGAAGCCCAGTTCCCCGGGCGGGCCACAATGGCCGAGGTGCTCGCCTGCGTTGGCATCTCGTGGGCCGACCTCGGGCTGAGCGAACAGGACGGCATCTTCGTCGAAGAACTTCGCCGAGGCATGGAGTAAGACGGCGCCGTGAACCCTGCTCGACAACGGAGGCGGCCTCGGGCATGCGCCCCGTTTGGTGACCAGATGATTCCAACGCCCAGCCCTTGAACGGGAAATGGAGCATCCGAGTCACCGCCCAGCACCGTAGTGTTCTCACCTCACGAGCGAGGAGCGAGCGGTGGCATACGCAGCGAAGCCGGACTTCGAACAGAATCTCGCAGATTTCGGATCGGCGAGGTTCACTGAGCTTCGGCCTGGTCAGCGCCAAGTCCTAGCGACATACGCGGAGCAGCACCTCGACACTAGAGACCTGGCCATTGAAATGCCCACCGGCGAGGGCAAGACACTGCTGGCGTTGCTGATCGCCGATCATGCCCTCTCACGCGGGTGGTCAGTGGCCTACCTGACCGGCACCCGGCAACTCGCCGAGCGGGTTGAAGAGGAAGCCGAAGTACTGGGACTGGATGTCGTCCGCTTTGCCTCAAGGGATTACGGCGGCGCCAAACTCGACGACTACCACCAGGCCCAGGCCGTCGGTGTGATGAACTACTGGGTCTACTTCAACAGCAGCCCCATCCCGAAGCCCGCCGACCTGGTCATCTTCGATGACGCCCATCTCGCCGAGCAGCCCCTCAGCGGGCTGCAGACCTTGCGCATCCCCGACAAGCTTGGTCCCGCTCGCCAGCTCTACCAGACGATCTGCGAGCTGGTGGTGGCGCACACCGACGCATATCCCGGCCTGCGGGCGATGCTCGACGGCACTGCCCAGCCCGGCACTCCACCCGAACTGCTGTCCTTCCGGGACTGGGACGCGATCGCAGGTCCGACGCGTGACGCAATTGAGGCGTCACCACTCGTCACGGAACACGAGCGCAAGGACGAGGTGCGGTACGTCTGGCCCACCGTCCGCGACCACCTCACCCAATGCGGCATCCTCATCGGTCCCTCTGGCATCGAGATCCGCCCGTACCATCCTCCGACTGCCCTCAACACCCAGTACAGCCGAGCCAAGCAGCGCATCTACCTGTCGGCCACGCTTGGCTCGATGGACGACCTCCAGCGGCGAGTCGGTGGCGAGCCGATCACCCGCCTGACTACCGCCACGCCGCTGCCGTCTGGCGCGACGGGCGAGCGACTGTTGGTACTTAACCCCAGCGCCGAGCACCCCTTCGGCCCGAACGTCCTCGGCTGGGCCCTCGCCCAAACCTATGCGGCCGGCGGCCGAGCAGCCTGGTTGTGTGCCAGCCACGCGGAGGCCGACACCCTTCAGGAGACCCTCAGGGCCTCCGGGCAGCAGGTCTACCGTCTTCGTCCCGGCGATGACTCGATGGTCGAGACCTGGAGCGGCGTCGCAAGCGGCCACCTGATCACTGCAGGCCGGTACGACGGGCTCGACCTCGCGGGCGACCTCTGCAGGTTGGTCATCATCACCACGGTCCCGCAGGCCAGCAGCGAGTTCGAACGGTTTGTCGTTGCCTACCTTGGCGACGCCAGCTTCATGCGCCACCGCGTCGGCCAACGAGTCACCCAGGCGCTGGGCCGCGCCAACCGCGAACAGACTGACCGCTCCCTCTACCTCGGACTGGACCCGAGCTTCGCCCAGATGCTTGCCGACCCGGCAGTCCGTAAGTCGATTCCCGCAGGCACCGAACCCACCGTCCGCGCTGCCCTGGAGATCTATGATCAAGGCTGGGAGGGCTCCCTGCGGGCCTGCGCCAGCTTCTGGCAACCAGCAGCCCAGCCCTCCGCAGTTGCCGAAGCCGCCGCCCAAACGGGTCCTCGTCGCAGGCCCCGGCCTGGCCGTAACGCCGGCGGGAACAGCGACGTCTCCAGCGCCGACGCCGAGGTCTCCGCAGCGACCGACCTCTGGCTCGGCGACCACGCGAGAGCGGCCCAGAAAGCGGGCGAAGCAGCCACCCAACTCGCCATGGCCGGAGAAACCGAGCACGCAGCGTTCTGGCGCTACGTGGAGGCCCACGCCCACTTCGACCGAGGGCGCCCTCAAGACCGAGTCGCCGCGCGCACAGCTCTGGAGGACGCCATCGCCGGTGGGCCCCGGACCACCTGGTTCCGCCGCCTGGCACGCACCGTCGCCGACCTGGAAGGCTACAAACACACTGCTGATGACACCGACCGGTTCTTCCTCGTGTGGGACGAGTGGCGGCGTGAAGCAGGTGTTCGACTCGACCGTGTCCTGACCGAAGGGCGCGCCCTGCTCAACGGTAGCCACGATCAGCAATGCGAAGGATTGACCAGACTTGCCCGCCTCGTAGGTGCCATCGGCGAACGCCCTCCGAGGAAGGAACAGAGTGCTACGGACTGTCGCTGGACGTGGTCCACGGTCAAGCGGGCCGAGCGCCGCGTTTGGGAGGTCAAGACCGTCCCAGAGGGTGAGCCCCATCCGCTCAACCGCGGCGACGTGAACCAGCTGCTCGGGCAAATCGAGGTCGAGACCAGGCGCTCTGCGAAGACCCGCATCTTCGGCTGCTTGCTCACCCCGGCGACCACCACCCAGGACGACGCAGCCGAAGCGGCTCACGACAAGATCGTGCTGGTCAACCACGGCGCGGCGGTGAGGCTCTACGACGTGCTGGCCGACCGGCTCCGCCAGTACGACGCACTCTGCGGTGGCAACAACGCTGAAGCGCGTGGTGCAGCCCGTACGAAGATCGAATCGCTCTTGCCACAAGAAGACCGCTGGCTGGGCAAGCTGCTCGCTCCCTCGCGTGGGCGACTCATCACTGCAGATGACGTAGGCGCCATCTTCCCGTCGACGTGAAGGTCCCCCCGCGAGTCGGACAGCGGGTGTTTACGCTGCCGGGGCGAGGTTCTGCCTGAGCAGGGATCTCGTTTCGAGCGGGGTGACGTATCCGTGGTCGGGGTGCCGGCGGAGCCGGCTGCGGTTGTATTCGACCTCGATATACCGGAAGACGTCGGCCCGGGCGGCCTCGCGGGTCTCCCAGACGGTCGTCCTTGACGTGTCTCATGAGACACACCGGTGGTTCACTCGCGGGCGGCGTGGGACCGGCCGAGGGGAATGATCGTGGCGGTCCGGTTCGCCTGCTGTTCCCGCAAGGCCGCGGTCTCCGCGAGGAGGGTCGCGATCACCGTTGCGGCGGCGTCGACTTGATCTTGTAGGTGGCGGCACTCCTGACGGCTTTCGCGGAGCTTTTTGCGGGCCTCGGCTAGTTCGTCCAGGTGTTGGCGGCGTTGGGCTTCTGCAGGGGACTCGGAAACATGGTTGTCCCACTCGGCAAGGACCGTGGTGGCACGGTTCATCGTGGCGCGGCTGACGCCAGCCTCGCGCCAGAGATTGTTCTTGGTGAGCTTGCCGTCGGTGCGCTGAGGTGTTCCTGCGAATAGCCGTGCCATGGCTTCGCGCAGCGTCTGCTCGGTCTTTGGCGAGACGGTCGGGGCGGTCACTGGCTGGCCTTCTTGATCACGAGGTCGGTGTCGCGGAGCTGTTCGGCGAGGCTGGCCCGGTGGTTCGGCGCGATCGTGTCTGATTCGAGCAGTCTGGCCAGAGATGATCGCTCAGCCTTCCAGATGGGCAAGTGCTCCGGGCCGATCATGCTGTTGCCGCATCGAGAGGGGCGGCAGCGCTCGTTAAGCGGCCCCCGGTGTCCGGGAGGGATCACGGTGTCCTCAAGACACTTCGCGCCCTCGGGGTCGTCGTCGTTCATGGTGCAGTGGTTGAGCTTGCCGAAGCGGATCGAGAAACGGGTGCGGCGGAGCAGTCCGTGTTCAACGCGAATGTCGCCGCGTCGGGCCTGACCGGTCTCGCGGAGCTGTTCAGCCTTCTTGCGGACGGCGGCGAATGCCTCGCGCATGCGGTCGGCGCCAGGCCCGAAGCCGATAGTCTCGCCCCGGCTGTCGGCGTCGAACAGTTCCCGCAGCCGCTCAAAGCGTCGCTCGGCGAGGGCCTCGTCGAAATACTCCGCCCAGCGTGGATCCTTCGCCATGTAGCCCTGGGTGGTGCGGTTGGCCAGGGCCCGGGTGGCGGCGTGCTTGAGCTGCATGCCGACCGCGATCTCCGAGCCGGGGAAGTCGTGAGTGAGCATGGCCATGGTCCTGCGGAACATGTGCGGGGTGACGTTTTCGACCGGGATCTCGTCCAAGCCGGTGAGGTGGCGGGTGCGGTTAACCCTGGCGATGAAGTCGGTGATCGCCTGCTTGCTCTCGAACATCTCGCCCGCGCAGTTCGGCCGGACGCCGGCGAAGGCAAGCTCGTCGTGCATGGACAACTGGGTGGCCGTGTCGATGGCCGTGGCTGCAGGTCGGATGAGCCACCAGTACTTGGCGGGCAGGTCCGCGTCGCCCTTGCGCTTGATCGACTTCACCGCCGGGGTGCCGAAGTACTCAACGACGGACCCCTTGAGGACCTCGCGGATTTCGCTGTCGCGCATCATCGAGACCGCCGCAACGAAGATGTAGCAGGCATTGCGCAGAGCGACGCATTCGATCCACAGGTCTCGTGGCTGCAGGGCTGCGTGCCAGGGGCCGCGGCTGCCGTCCGGGCGGTCCACTTCGGTAAGGAATCCAAGACCGGGCTGGGTGCGGCCCTCGGCGACGAGTTGCTCGACCTTCGCCCGACGGGCGAGGCCGGTGGATGAGGCGGCCTTGAAGAATTGCTGCTTATTCGGCCAGAAGTCGATCATGTGGCTCAGCAAGGACCAGTTGATCACTCCCTGGGACGTCCCGGTGCGATGTAGAGGGACGCGGTTGTCCGGGTTGCTCAGCCAGCGCGCAAAGAGGTGTTCGGCTTCGGGGACGCTCATCCGGCGGGCACGGGCGTGTACCGACTGCCAGTAGGCGCGGGCCCGGAGAATGTCCGGGCCGAACACGCTGATGTAGGTCCAGGCCGCACGGAGCAGTGGGAACCAGACCTCGGGTGCGATCGCGCGAGTCTTGAGCTGGTCGGTCTCGGGGAGTTCAAGAACCTGGGCGGCGGCAAGGCCCGGCCATGGGTCGCGTCGGAGCCCACCGCAGGCCAGGGCGCCACGGAACTGGTGCAGGGCCTTGATGAGTACGACGTGATCGACGGCGCTGCTGACTTCGGTGACTTCGCAGCGGTAGTCGATGTAGGCCTTGAAGTCGGCGTCACTCCATTCGGTGATGTCCGCAGGCAGTCCGTGCTCGGTCTTGAACGTCGTCATGGACCGCAGGTAGCCGACGCGGAGGCGGACGGTACTGACGGTCAGTGAGTCGGCCGGCAGGTGGATGCCGCGGGCCAGGATGGCGGGGTGGCGCGGGTTGAACCAGATCATGGCCAGCTCGCGTGCCATGAGGTTCCACTCCGGGCTCATCCCGTGCAGAAGAACCCGCATGTTCGCCTTGCCCTGGTTCGCAGGCCGTTTGAGTACGCCGTTGAAGTCCAAGCGGTCGATGGTGCTGAACAGCGGCGATTGGCCGCCGTCCAACAGCGGTTGGGACTGAATCACCGGCTCGTCGTCACGGAAGATCGAGCTGCGTTGCGGCAGGGGCTGGGGGCCGGTCATGCGTCGAACTCCACGTGTGAGGCGAGCGGAAGCTGCAAGGTGAGACCGTCGTCGGTGATCTGCTGACGAGCCAGGGCGATCTCGGCGTCGGTGCGGGCGTCGATCGCCGCGCGGACGTTGACGCGGCTCTGCCCCCAGAGTGCGTGGAAGTGCGCCGGTGACAGCCGCAGCTGGAGCTGTTCCAGATGGGCGGCGAACAGCAGCAGCTGGGGCAGGTTGGAAGGCAGGATGAATGCGTTGCGGCATTCCAGGCAGCGGGTCGGCGCGACCGGACAGAGCTGCCCGGTCCGCCCGTAGGGCGAGTCGAAGGGGTTCTTGCAGCTGGAAACCCCCATGTCGAGCTGGCCGGCCCGTAGCCGTTCGACATCATCAGCGGACAGCCCCAAGCTGGCAGCAGATCCCGGCTCCTGGAGCGACTGTTCGGCTTCCGTACTCAGGACGACCGGGCCGTTCAGGGCCCGGTCGAACCAGCGCTGCTGGGCGGTGGTGATGACGTTGCCCGCGATTACCCGCAAGGTGGTGCCGTGCGCGTAGTGGTTGTGGAAGGTCTCCACGGAGTGGTCATCGGCGATGTCGCTGACCCGGCCCTTGAAGGCGATGGCCTTCTCGACCTTGCCGGACTTGCGCATCCGTCGGATGTCGACCAGCCCAGACACTGACACATTGTGGTCGGCCATCCAGCTGGTGAGCGTCGCCTCCTGCATGCATCCGTCGAACGGTCGGATGGTCAGGGAGTAGGTCGAGATGGCGCCCTTGAGGAACAGCGGGACGGGGGTGATAGCGGCCCGCTCGGCCAGCGGCCGGGTCAGGCCCAGCAGCCCCTGGATGATCTCGGCGGCGTCCAGGCGGGGCTTGCTGGGGTGCAGGACGGCAGCGGTGTTCTGGAGGCTGAAGGCCTGGCGCATCTCGGCGCGGGCCCGCCCCTTGGAGAAGTCGATCATCACACTGCGGGGGCCGAATTCGACATCGTCCTCGTTGAGCGCGGATACCTCTTCGGAGGCCCGCCCGGTCGCGGCCATCAGCAAGATTCGGTAGCTGTGCAGGTCGAGGTTATGGGGGTAGAGCTGGCGGACGAGATAGCGCAGCAGCCGCCGCTTGCCCACGTTCATCGGGGTATCGGCCGGCAGCAGATCATGCAGGGCCGACGGCATGTCCGCCCACCGCGGCAGGCGTTCGGCGATCTCCTCGCACGACCAGGCGTCGTGGAAGATCGCCCAGAGCAGGTTGGCCGGGACGAACCAGCCACCGTCGGCCGGGTCCGTCCCGCTCTCGGCCAGGGCCCGCCCGTTGCGAATCCTCGTCTCGGTCGCGAGCCGGTCGGCCCAGGCCGCCCGGACGAGTTTCTGCTTGTCCGGGCGGGTGAACTCATCGAGCTCCTCGGTCTGGCCGCGGCGCAAGCCGAGCGAGCCCGTGACCCAGCCGTGCAGATAACCGGCGACCTTGCGGTCCGGATGCTCGATGCGTCGGGCGATCAGGGACCGCAGCCGGCCCGCGCTCCAGCCCGGCTCCCGCGACCCCGTCTTGTAGCGCGACGGCAACAGCCGCAGCCACTCGGTCACCGCGAAATGCATATCCGGCTCGCCCAGGGCCAGCGACGCTTTCGCCGCCCGGGGAACGGTGGCGTCGACGTGCTCACAGAAAGCGACCACCGTCCGGCGGTAACCGCGGACCCCGCCGAGGGAGAACGTGGCCGATGTCATCAACTCCAACCATTCGTCTGCGAGTTCGGCGGCCACGGTGGTGCAGGTGAAGGACTGCGGGTCGATCGAGACGACTGCCTTGTCCCCGTTGCCCTCCGCGGCGACCACCTCACGGATCCCGATCCGTCCGGGCTCGGGCGCCCGGGGCTTCGGCGCGGGAAAACTCTTCTTGTACTCACCCCTGCGAGGCATGGCCGTGCTCCTCAAGATCCAGCAGATGACGGGCGATGGTGACGTAGGAGGCGCCGCCGGCGGCCGTCCACTCACGGAAGGCGTCGTCGACCTCCCGCATCGGGTCCTTCAGGTAGCGGATGTACCGGTAGGTCGTGGATGGCCGGGCGTGACCGAGCCTGCGCTGAACTGTCAGCAGAGGGTTGCCGACCATGTGGTCCAGCAGCGTCGACATCGGAAGTTCCTGAGCTTGGATGTCGTTGAGGGCCTCGCGCGTGAGGAAGATCAGCAGTCGCAGGGCGAACGTGTGACGTAGGTCGTGGTAGAGCCAGCACTGGCGCGGCAGTTGCGGGGCGGCCTCCTCGGCGGCCCACATCTGCATCCGGTCCCAGGCCCGCCAGCGGACCCGGTCCCAGCCGGAGAAGGTGAGCATCCGCCCGCCCCGGCCGATGAACACCGCCAGCGGGTCCAGGCCGTCGCCGGTCTCCAGCACGGCGATGCGGCGCAGGTCCGGGGCCATGTCCTTGATCGAGCGGACGACCGTGCGGCCCTCCAGAATCCCGCGGACCTTTGTGCCGTCGGCCTCCAGACGCTGGACCACGAACAGGTCCCGATGGCGGCGCCGCAGCGTGCGTTGTGCCCTGGCCACGATCTCCGGACGCTCGATCAGCAGGTAAGGGTCGAGCAGTTCCATCGGGTCCCTCGGGACGTAGACCGTGCGCGGCCGCTTGTACTTTGCGCAGGCAGCGAGCTCGACGTCCGCCGTCGGAGGCCGCTGCCCGTTCTCCAGACCGAGCTCGGGCAGCAGCAGCGTGGCCCACTCCTGAATCCGCATCCCGGTCATCAGCGCGAGCTCACTGGAGGCTCGGTTGCGGTGCGGCCACCAGCCCCCGAACGACTCGTCCAAACTGGCGTCCGGCGTCAGACCGCCGAACCCCACGTCCCGCAGGAACAGGTACTGCTCAAGCTCCATGTGGCGAACACGCAGGTCACGACTGATCCCGCTGCCCAGCGACTCCCGCTTCCCAGCCGAGCGCCAGGGCCGATGTGCGATATAGCCCTTGTCCTTTAAGAATTTGTAGAAGGTGCCGATCGCTGCCGAGTCACGGTCAAACGACACCTCCTCGACCGTCTCCTCGGCCTGCTCGAGTCGCCACAGACGGAACTCCTTGATGTCCGTCTCCGTGACCGACAGCAGGTCCAGGCCCCGGGCCATGAGGAAGTGGAGCAGCGTCAAGAGCGTGTACGCGTACGACCTCATCGTCTTCGCGTCCATGCGGTCCAGAGCCATCGACCGGAACCACGTCGACAACGGCTCCACCGGGCGCATCGCCCCGTCGAGCAAGACCGGCGTACCGGCCGGAAGGCGCCGACGCTCAAACAGCTCGGCCAGTTCGGCGTACGGCAAGCCGGCCACCTCTCCGACCTTCCACACCTTCCGCTTGTTCGTGAAGTACAGCTGCACTCACCACTCCGACCACCGATGTCCATCCCGAAGGACCTGCCGATCGGCTAACCAGACAGTCACTCAAATGGCTACGGGCGGGCTGGAGGAGTCACTCAGATGAGACACATTCAGAGTGTCTGGAGAACCGCTGGAGTCGGGGCATGTGGTGGTGGCACGCAGCGCCGGAGTGGTGCGGCTGCCCGCCAGATTTCTTATGGTCCTGTCTTATGCGGGTTCGGACTTGTCCTTGTTACGTTCTCGCGGTGCTGAAGAGAGAGACGGGAGTGCTGGGGTGGCGGGTGTTCTTCACCCGCCGTGGTCTGCCCCGGCCGAAGACCGGATGCGATGTGCTGGCCGAGCTCGGCGATCTGGACGAGTGGCTGGACGAACGACGAATAGGCGACGGATCGCCCTACCTGCTTGACCCTCTGGGCCGGTACGACGTGGATCTGAACGACTACTTCGTGACCGAGCTGGCCAACGAGCCGGTGACCACGCAGGAGGCCGCGGCCTACGATCTGAAGCGGTTCCTGAAGTTCCTGTGGGACAACCGGGGCCGTCGGAGCTGGAAGGTGGCCACGGCGGAGGACCGGGCGGTGTTCAAGCACTGGCGGGTGACCGACATTGCGGGGCCGCGGGTGGAGCTGACCACCTGGGACCGTGAGGTCGCGACGGTCAACCAGTTCTACCTCTGGGCCGTCCGCAAGGGACACGCGGCCTGGAACCCGTTTCTCCAGCGCACGTCCCGCAGTCGTGATCCTCGCCGGGCGACGGATGCGGAGACCCCGGCCGAGGCATCGCACGAGGGCCCGCGAAACGACATCGAGTGGCTGCCGCCGGCCCTTTACCGGCAGTGGCGGGATGTCGGGGTGCGGGGCTTCACAGTCGAGGGCCTGCCGGATCGGTCGTTTAGGGGACGGTTCGCCTCGCGGAACGCGGCCTACACCGATACGAAGATCCGCACCGGACTGCGGCTGTCTGAGCAGACGAGTCTGAGCTTGTTCGAACTCCCGGAGATGGTGCCGGGCCTGCTGAACCAGCGTTCGTGGCTACCGAAGGCGATCGCGAAGGGCGGCTCCGCCCGCCGCGTCTACTTCCCGGCGTCCGCGCTGAAGGACGTGTGGGACTACGTCGACACCGACCGGGCGGAGGCCGTGGAGGCCGCCCGGGACGAGGGCGCCTACGAACGGATACGGAACCCGCTGATCGTCACCGACCGGCGGCGGCCGTTCGTCGTCGTCGACGGCAAGCGCCTGCCCATTGCGAAGCTGAAGCACGGCGAACGCCGTCGGGTGCTGATGGACACGCCGCAGGGGCTGGAGCCGGCGGCTTTGTGGCTCAACCAGTACGGCCTGCCGAGCAAGCCGTCGGCCTGGCAGGAGGTGTTCAAGACCGCCAACAAGCGGTGCGACCGGCTCGGGTTGAGGCTGCGATGCCTCCCCCATGTCCTGCGTCACAGCTTTGCCGTGATCACCTTGGAACAGCTCTGGCGGGGCCACATCCAGGAGCTGGCGGCGATGACACCGCGGCAGCGCGAGACCTACCAGATGGTCTTCGGAGACCCGCTGAACTGGGTGCGGATGAGACTCGGCCACTCCTCCATCGAGGTCACGCAGGTCTATCTGCACACCTTGCAGGAGCTGGAGATGGAGACCCGGATGGCGTTGGTCCCCTCCGGCTGGGAGCCGACCGGCGTCCACCCCGAGGACCTGGAGGAGAAGGCGAGGAACGATGCCGCCTGAGATCCCTGCACAGCGGCCCCGGACCGGTCGGGGGCAGGTCGCGGCTCAGCCGGAGGGCTTCTACCAGCCGGAGACGGTCCGCGCGGAGGCCGGGCCGATCGTGGAGTTCTTCGGCGAGGACGGCCGCCGGGCCAGCTACGACTTCGCCAAGCTGCCCTGCCCTCGCATGCACACGGACCTGGCCGCTGCCTGGAACCGCCGGATCGGCGCGAGCGGGGGCCTACGGACCCGTGGCGCCGCGGACAGTGCCTGGTCGGCCGTCATCCGCCTGATCAGGTGGCTGGGCAAGCTGAACCGTCCTCCGGCGACGCTGGCCGGGCTCACCGTCTCGCACCTGCGGCGCTTCGACCAGCACCGGCGCATGACCATTGCCGAGTTCTCGGCCATCACCGAGATGGCACAGATCCGCGAGCTGCTGAAGGAAGTACAGCCGACGAGTCTGCTGCGTGAGGAGGTGCGCGAGTACCTGGAACAGCCCGGACACCTCTACGGCAGGTGGAAAGCGATCAAGACCAGGCCAGAAGTCCCGGGCTACTCGGACCGCGAGTTCGCTGCGATCATGTCTGCCGCCCGCGCGGACGTGGTGGCCATCCGCCAGCGGCTGCGGATCTCGCAGCGGCTGGTCGAGCAGTTCGAGTCCGCCCCGGACACCCTCAGCGACGCCGACCGGCGACAGGGGGCCGAGCTGGCCCGGATGCTGCGGACCGGCGAGGTCCCAGCGCCGAAGAAGGACCGGATCAAGGGCAGCAACGTCCCGGACCTGGCCTCGCAGAGGGACCTTGCGGGAGAGGTTTTCCTCACCACGCAAGATGTCCTCCCGTTGCTGGTGCTCGGGGTCGGACTCTCGGGACGCAACTCCGAGACGATCAAGGAACTGGCGGTCGATCACCGGGTTCTCCAGGGCCGGGCGGTCGCGGTGAACCTGCTCAAACGGCGCCGGGGCAAGGCCCGCACCCGCGAGACGATCCACTGGGAGACCGGTTCGGAGAGCTCGCAGCTTCACACGCCTGGCGGGTGGTTCCGGCTGCTGCACGACCTGGCCGCGACCAGCCGGGCCTTCAGCCGCTCGGAACGGGTGTGGTCGATCTGGACGGGCGACACCGCTGGCGGCCCGGAAGATTTCCGCGCCGCCAGAAAGATCGCCAAGGGACACATCGACCCGTTCGCCATCCGGCTCGGACGGAATCTGGAAATGAGCCTGTGGGCCGCCCGGCACGGGCTGACCGCCGATGCTCCCGCCGAGTCTGAGGAGGACGTTGAGCCCGAGCCGCTGAAACTGACCCTGGGGCGGCTGAAGACGACGGTCGAGGTCCGCACCACCCGGGCCGTCGGCGGTCACCTGCCGTCGGCGTCGCGGACCAACACCCCGGACGTGTCGTTCCTGCACTACCTCCGCAACGATCCACGGATCAGGGACTGGGCCGACCGTGTTCTGACCGAGGCACTGGAGGACGCAGAGCAGTCCGCCCATGCCTTCCGCGGATGGATCATGGACGAGCACACCGCCAAGGAGGCTCAGCGTGATCCGCAGGCCGCGGCCGCGGCGCTGGGCACCACGGCGGACAAGCTCACCAGCGCGGCCGCCGGCGAGCTGGACACCTTGGTGACCTCTTGCCTGGACTTCGAGCACAGTCCGCAGAGCGCGGGCGGCCTCTGCGACGTGTCGTTTCTGACCTGCCTGCGCTGTCCCAACGCGCTGGTGGCCGAGCGGCACCTGCCGAAGCTGTTCGCTCTCCTGAACTGGCTTCAGGACGAACTCGACGTCCGCAGCGTCGACGACTGGATCGGCCGACACGGCATCACCTGGCTGATCATCACGCGGCTGATCCTGCCCAAGTTCACCCCTGCCCAACAGGAGCGGGCCCGCCGAGAGGCGCCGGGCGCCCTGCCAACCGAACTGCTTGATGGACTGAGGGAACCGTCGTGACCGACCAGATCACTGACCGAGTACACGCGCACGTGCTCAACCCGCGGGAGTCGACCGTCGCTGCGGACGCCTTCGTCCTGGCAGGGCGCCCCCTGCTGCCCGGAGTGCGGCTCGCGGACACCTCACGGTTCAGCGACGACATCTGGCGCATGAAGCATGCCCAGATGCAACGGCAGCAGACCGAGCTCGTCATGAACTTCGGGCGGATTCCGGCACGGTTCCGGCAGGTGGCCAAGGAAGCGATCTACACGCTGATGGCCGGTGACCTGCCGCCGGGCTGCGAGGCGATCCGCACCATCGTGACGATCCGTGGCTACTGGGCCGACCTGCTGACTGTCCTCACCTGGATGAAGGACCGCGGAATCCCCACCGTCACAGCGATCACCAGTGCCGACGTCGAGGCATTCGCCCAGTATGCCGACGGCCTGCGGGTTTCCCAGGACACCAAGGACTCCTACCACCGGGCCCTGCGGCTGCTGTGGTTGTGCCGGACGAAGATCAGCGATCCGCTGGCGTTTGATCCCGCTGTCGTCATCGCCGGACTCCAGCAGGGGAAGTCACGTTCCGCGACGCGGCGGGCCCGGGAGAATGCCACCGACCGCATCCCTGAGCAGGTGTTCTCTCCCTACCTGGTCTGGGCTCTGCGCTGGATCAACGACTTCGCGGACGACGTTGTCGAGGCCCACGACGAGTGGCGGCAGCTGAACCGCTGGTCGATGCCCAGCCGGCGTCGGCGTCGGCAAAAACCCATCGGGCGTCATGAGTCGAGCAGGCTGCTGGGCCGGGTCCTGAACCGCTACCGGGCCGAGGGCCGCCCTCTGCCGGGCTGGCAGGGCGACGTCAACCGTTGCCACCTTGCCCGCGAGTGCAAGGTCGAGCGGACGAGTCTGGCCGACAACTTCCAGGGCGGAAAGATGATCCGCGAAGCCGCCGCCGAGCTCGGCATCGCCGACGCGACCTACCTGCGGACGCCGGTCCGCGGACTGCTGGACGGCAAGCCCTGGCGCGGGCCGATCGAATACGTCGAAGTCGAGCCCCTCACCCGCATGTTGCAGACCGCCTGCTACATCGTGATCGCCTTCCTCTCCGGCCTTCGCGACAGCGAGGTCAAACACATCAAGCGCGGCTGCGTCTCCGTCTGGCGCGACGCGGACGGCCACATTGTCCGCCGACGTCTGACCAGCCTGGCGTTCAAAGGCGAAAGCGACGAGACGGGAGTGGAAGCGACCTGGATCATCAATGCCTCCGCCCAACGCGCCGTCGAGGTCCTCGAACGGCTCCAACCGGCGCGGCGGCCCTACCTCTTCGCGTTGCTGCCGCCCTCCCGCGGCTACATCGCGCAGGGCGAGAAGAACGAAGCGCGAACGACGAGTGCCACGAACGCGGACCTGATCGCCTTCAGGAAGTGGATCAACAACTACTGCCAGCAGACCGGCCGAGATGAGACCATTCCGCTGGTCAACAAGCAGGAGTGGAAGGTCACCACCAGTCACTTCCGCAGAACGCTGGCCTGGTTCATCGCCCGACGCCCCGGCGGCGTGATCGCCGGCGCGCTGCAATTTCGCCATCTCCGCGTTCAAATGTTCGAAGGCTATGCGGGGACCTCCGACTCGGGGTTCCGCGACGAGGTCGAGGCCGAGGACGCCATCGCCCGCGGCGAGAAGCTCGGCGACCTGATCGTCAGCCACGAGTTCCACAGCCTGCGCGGACCGGCCGCAGCCGAGGCCGAGAGCCGGCTCGCCGAGTTCGAGCGAAACGTTCAGTTCCACGGCAAGGTCTTCAACGACGAGAAGCGGCTCCGGCGGCACATGAATCGGCACGACCCGAACATCTATCCCGGTGAGTACGTCACCTGCGTCCACAACCCCGACCGGGCTCTCTGCCGCCGAAGCGACGGGGCGGAAGGCCCCTCGCTACCTGATTGTCAGCCTTTGCGCTGCCGCAACGTCGCACTCACGAGTGGCAACGTCACCCGCATGCGGGAGGCCCTGGCCGCCTACGACCAGAAGCTCGCGCGGGGCGAGCACCTTGCCCCCTTGATCCGCCACCGCCTGAGCGCCCGACGCCAGGAGATCGTCGACTTCCTCGCCGCCACCGCCGACATGAGCGACCACCCCGACCAGGAGGCATCATGAACCGCCTGCTGCCCACGGACGAGCAGGTCCGCGCGGCGATCGAGGCAGAACTCGGCGAGAGCCAGGCCCTCGGCCGGCGAGCCACGGTGAGCAACGTCGAGAAGCAGCTCGGTGTCACGCACGCAACCTTCTACCGGAATTACCCCGACCAGATCGAGTGGTTCAAGTCCCAGCTCGATGCCCTGCGCGAGACGAAGACCACCGCCAAGGACAGTTCGAAGCGCGAGGACGACCTGGCCCGGCTCCGCCGGGAGAACACCGACCTCCGCAAGCAACTGAGGATCTATGCCGAAGCGATCCGCCAGCTGACCCTGGACAAGGCAGAGCTGGAGGATGAACACCAGGCCCTCACGGGGGTCACCCGCCTCGACGAGCGCCGTCGTCAGCAACAGGCAGCAGCGGACAACGGACACGAATGAAAGACCCTCATAAGCTGGCCGCCAATCCCTGCCCCTGCGGCCGGCACACCCTCAGCGGTGCAGGTTGCGAATGCGCGCCCTCGACGGTCCGGCGCTATCAGGCGAGACTCTCCGGGCCACTGCTCGACCGGGTGGATCTGAGAGTGGTTGTCGACCCGGTCAGGCGCGAGGACCTGATGGGGCAGGGCGGCAGGTGTGAGTCGACGGCCACCGTCGCGGCCAGGGTCAGGGAGGCCAGGGCTCGGGCGGCGGACCGGTTGGCCGGCACCGCGTGGACCACCAACAGCGAGGTGCCCGGCCATGAGTTGCGGACCCGGCTGGTCGTGGCACCGGGCGCGCTCATGGAGGCCGAACGGGACATGGACCGGGGCATGCTCACCGCACGGGGCCTGGACCGGGTGCTCAGGGTGGCGTGGACGGTCGCCGATCTGCGCGGTGCCGACCGCCCGGACGCCTCCGACATTGCGGTGGCGCTGGAACTGCGGACCGGGATCCCACGGGGCGCCTTGACGAAGGCCGGAGCGTCATGACTCCGCGGGCGGACCCTGGGCAGGGGCGGGAACACGGGTGCGTTTCGGGGCGGGACTCGGAGCGGAACGCGGGGCCGGGGGTGGCGGTGAGCGATCGGGAACGGCTGGCGCGGGCCGCGCTGACCCGCATCCTGGAACCGGGGGACGAGCGCGGCGGCCGTTGGCTGCGCGAGTGCGGTGCCGTCGAACTGATACGGCGGATCACCACCAGGGACGGGGCCGCGGAGCGGCTGAGCGGAATGACTCCGAAACGTCTGGACGGATACCGGTTACGGGCCGAGAGCGTCGAGCCCGAGCGGGACCTGGCGGCGGTCGCCGCGCTCGGCGGGCGGTTCGTCTGCCCCGGCGACCGGGAATGGCCCAGCCAGCTCGACGACCTGGCCGACGCCAGGCCGACCGGCCTCTGGGTGCGGGGGCCGCGCGACCTGAGGCTCTGGGCGCTGCGCTCGGTCGCCGTGGTCGGCGCCCGCGCCTGCACATCGTACGGATCCCATATGGCGGCGAGCCTCGGCGCGGGGCTCGCGGAGCTGGGGTGGGTGGTCGTGTCGGGAGCGGCGTTCGGGGTGGACGGGGCAGCGCATCGTGGCGCGCTCGCCGTTGACGGGGCGACGATGGCGGTCCTGGCCTGCGGCGTGGACGTCGCCTACCCCCGGGGACATGCCGAGCTGATCGGACGCATGGCCGAACAAGGGCTCGTCGTCGGCGAATTACCACCGTCCGATCATCCGACCCGCAGCAGATTCATTCTTCGGAACCGGGTCATCGCCGCGTTGACGCGCGGGACGGTCGTGGTCGAGGCCGAATACCGCAGCGGTTCGCTGGCCACCGCACGCAGCGCGCAGCGGCTCGGCCGCTTCACGATGGGCGTGCCGGGCCCCGCCACCAGCGGGCTGTCAGCAGGAGTCCATGAACTCCTCCGCGGGGAGGGCATTCTGGTGACGGACGCCGCGGAAGTCGCCGAACTGGTGGGGGACATCGGTGAACTCGCTCCCGCCAGACTCGGCCCCGTACACCCGAGGGACCTGCTCGACGCGGTGTCCGCCAGGGTTCTCGACGCGCTGCCGTCCCGCGGCGCCGCCGGCGGGCGCGACGTGGCCCGCGCCGCGGGAACCGGCACCGACGAAGCGCTCGGCAGACTGTACGAACTGCACTCACTGGGGTTCGTCGAACGCGAAGGCGATGGATGGCGGTTGACGCCGAGACCTACATGCAATGACGACGCGCGGCGAGGCGGTACTTGACCTGGAGCATTCGGGTGAAAAGGTAATGCCGATGACCTCGGCGGATCCTTCAGCGACTCCTCCGGGGCCGGCGCACGTGGCGACGGCCCCGGACCTCAGCCATGTTCGATCGGCTGGAATCGCACAGCGCCGATCCGCTGTCCTACGCGGACCGCGACGTCTCAGTCACGCTACGCTCACAAGGAATCCGACTCAGACACAAGTCCCCCAGCACTTCACAGCAGAACGGCTCAAGGCACCACATGCCCCAGCACACCTCCGGGTCTGACCGTGCGGCAGTACCACCGGCTGCGCGTGGCACTGTGCGCCCCCCTGCCCCCTCCTCGCTCGACGAGTTGTGGCGTTCATACAAGTCCACGGGCGACGAGCGGCTGCGGGAGCAGCTGATCCTGCACTACTCGCCGTTGGTGAAGTACGTCGCGGGCCGGGTGAGTGTGGGCCTGCCTTCCAACGTCGAGCAGGCGGACTTCGTCTCCTCAGGGGTGTTCGGACTGATCGACGCGATCGAGAAGTTCGACATCGAGCGCGCGATCAAGTTCGAGACGTACGCGATCACCCGCATCCGTGGCGCGATGATCGACGAACTCCGGGCACTGGATTGGATCCCACGCTCGGTGCGCCAGAAAGCGCGGGCCGTGGAACGCGCCTATGCCACGCTGGAGGCGCAGTTGCGACGCACGCCTTCCGAGCCGGAGGTCGCTGCGGAGATGGGCATCGCGCTGGAGGAACTGCACGCGGTTTTCAGCCAGTTGTCGCTGGCGAACGTGGTCGCGCTGGAGGAGCTGCTTCATGTCGGCGGCGAGGGCGGTGACCGGCTGAGCCTGATGGACACACTGGAGGACACCGCCGCCGACAATCCGGTGGAAGTCGCAGAGGACCGTGAGCTCAGACGACTGCTCGCCCGGGCGATCAATACGCTTCCGGAGCGCGAGAAGACGGTCGTCACGCTCTACTACTACGAGGGCCTCACCCTCGCCGAAATCGGCAATGTGCTCGGAGTGACCGAGAGCCGTGTGAGTCAGATCCACACCAAATCGGTGCTGCAACTGCGCGCGAAACTGGCCGATGCCGGACGCTGATCCCACCGGTGGCCGATGCCGTGGCCATGGCTGCTTCGGCCACCGATCGGGGCCGCACGCGCCCTCTCGAACACCGGTCGCCGTAGAGTGGAAGCGTGCCCAGGATTCGAGCGGCCTCGGTGGCCGAGCACCGGACCATGCAGCGCGGCGCCCTCCTGGACGCCGCCCGCTCCTTGCTGTCCGAGGGCGGTACGGAGGCGTTGACTTTCCCCGCCCTCGCCGAACGTACGGGCCTCGCCCGGTCCTCCGTCTATGAGTACTTCCGCTCCCGTGCGGCCGTCGTCGAAGAGCTCTGCGCCGTCGACTTCCCCGTCTGGGCGGCCGAGGTCGAGAACGCGATGGAGCAGGCCACCACACCCGAGGGAAAGATCGAGGCCTACGTACGACGGCAGCTCGACCTCGTCGGGGACCGCCGCCACCGGGCGGTCGTCGCGATCTCGGCGAGCGAGCTGGACGCGGGCGCGCGCGAGAAGATCCGGGCCGCGCACGGCGGGCTGATCGCCATGATCGTCGAGGCGCTCGGCGACCTCGGCCACGGGCAGCCGAGGCTGGCGGCGATGCTGCTGCAGGGTTCGGTGGACGCCGCGGTGCGGCGTATCGAACTCGGCGTGGCGGAGGAGGCGGCCGTGATCGCGGACACGGCCGTCGCCATGGTCCTGCGAGGCGTACAGGGCGTACAGGACTGACGTCGGGGCCGCGCGGCGGCAACGGCGAGCAGAACGCCGGGGGCGGCGAGTCCGTCCCCGGCCCCCTCGGTCGAGGGCCGGGGGTCCGGCACGCCGAACACCGGCAGCAGCCGGGACGGCCCCCGACGCAGCAGCTTTGGCGGCAGCAGCGACAGCGGATCCAGATATGCGTCACCGCGTCGCAGTCCCCAGTGCAGACAGCCCGATGCGCAGTGGAAGGGCCCCGCCTCCACGACCCCCACGACCTGTCCTGCCGTCACCTTCTCTTCCTTCGCGACCAGCGCACGCACCGGCTCGTACGTGGTCCGCAACGGCGGATCGCCGGTACCGGCCACTTCGATCGCCACCACCCCGCGCCCCGCCACACGCCCTGCGAACGAGACCCGGCCCGAGGCCGCGGCGAGCACCGCCGTGCCCGGCTTCGCGGCGAGATCCACCCCGCGGTGGCCCCGCCCGTAGGCGTTGGCCGGCGGCTCCCATCCCCGTACGACCGCAGGCCGCCCGGCAAGCGGCCACAGCCGGGCGCCGTCCGACCGGGGCGCCGGTGACGGAACAGGTACGGGCGCGGATTCTTCGGCTGCCGCGACCGGCGCGCCGCACAGCGCCGCGAGAAGGGCCACCACCCCCACGAGCACGGCCTTGCGGAGGGGGAGTCTGTGCCAGAAAAGGGAAACGGTCGGATCCGGTGTGCGTCGCATGGCAGAACCGTCCCGTACCGCTCGCAACCGCGGGGATCATGAACCGGATCTGTGGACTACCGACCGGTTGTGGACAGCGCCGTCACCCGGCACCCGACCTGTCCCGTACACTTCCTATGGCGATCCGGGTCACCGGGTCGACTTCGCACGCCCCGCCATCTCCCTCTCTGCGGATGGTGGCCGCGCTCCTCGGTCCCTTGTGGCACGGCGCGTCGGGGCGTCAGGCGCGACAGCAATCCTGCGGTCGCGACAACCGAGCACCTCAAGGAGTACGGCCATGGCCGTCGTCACGATGCGGGAGCTGCTGGAAAGCGGCGTCCACTTCGGTCACCAGACCCGTCGCTGGAACCCGAAGATGAAGCGCTTCATCTTCACCGAGCGCAACGGCATCTACATCATCGACCTGCTCCAGTCGCTGTCGTACATCGACCGCGCCTACGAGTTCGTCAAGGAGACCGTCGCGCACGGCGGCTCCATCATGTTCGTGGGTACGAAGAAGCAGGCCCAGGAGGCCATCGCCGAGCAGGCGACGCGCGTCGGCATGCCGTACGTCAACCAGCGTTGGCTCGGTGGCATGCTCACCAACTTCTCCACCGTCTACAAGCGCCTTCAGCGTCTGAAGGAGCTCGAGCTCATCGACTTCGAGGACGTGGCCGCCTCCGGCCTCACCAAGAAGGAGCTCCTGGTTCTCTCCCGCGAGAAGGCCAAGCTGGAGAAGACCCTCGGTGGTATCCGCGAGATGCAGAAGGTGCCGAGCGCCGTCTGGATCGTCGACACCAAGAAGGAGCACATCGCCGTCGGTGAGGCGCGCAAGCTCCACATCCCGGTCGTCGCGATCCTCGACACCAACTGCGACCCCGACGAGGTCGACTACAAGATTCCGGGCAACGACGACGCGATCCGCTCCGTCACCCTGCTCACCCGCGTGATCGCCGACGCCGTCGCCGAGGGCCTCATCGCCCGTTCCGGTGCCGCCACCGGTGACTCGAAGCCGGGCGAGAAGGCCGCCGGCGAGCCGCTCGCCGAGTGGGAGCGCGACCTGCTCGAGGGCGACAAGAAGGCCGACGCCGAGGTGCAGACCTCCGCCGAGACCGAGAAGGTCGCGGACGCCGCCGAGACGCCGGCCGAGGCCGCTGCCGAGGTCCCCGCTGCCGAGGTCCCCGCTGCCGAGGCTCCGGCCGCGGACGCCGAGCAGGCCTGACACCTCCGTCACGGCTGAATGACGGCGGGGGCCGGTGCCACGAGCGCCGCCCCCGCCGTTCACCCGTAGATCTTTCAGACTTCGAGAGAGAAACACAGACTCATGGCGAACTACACCGCCGCTGACGTCAAGAAGCTCCGCGAGCTGACCGGCGCCGGCATGATGGACTGCAAGAAGGCGCTCGACGAGGCCGAGGGCAACGTCGACAAGGCCGTCGAGGCGCTCCGTATCAAGGGTCAGAAGGGCGTCGCCAAGCGCGAGGGCCGTTCTGCCGAGAACGGTGCCGTCGTCTCCCTCATCTCCGAGGACAAGACCTCCGGCGTTCTGCTCGAGCTGAAGTGCGAGACGGACTTCGTCGCCAAGGGCGAGAAGTTCCTGGCCGTCGCCAACGCGCTCGCCGCGCACGTCGCCGCGACCTCGCCGGCCGACCTGGCCACGCTGCTCGCCTCCGAGATCGAGGCCGGCAAGACCGTCCAGGCGTACGTCGACGAGGCCAACGCCAACCTCGGCGAGAAGATCGTCCTGGACCGCTTCGCGCAGTTCACCGGCGGTTACGTGGCTGCGTACATGCACCGCACCATGCCTGACCTCCCGCCGCAGGTCGGTGTCCTGGTCGAGCTCGACAAGGAGAGCGCCGAGGCTGCCAAGGACGTCGCGCAGCACATCGCCGCCTTCGCCCCGAAGTACCTCAACCGCGACGAGGTTCCGGCCGAGACGGTCGAGAACGAGCGTCGTGTCGCCGAGGCCACCTCTCGCGAGGAGGGCAAGCCCGAGGCCGCCCTTCCGAAGATCGTCGAGGGTCGCGTCAACGGCTTCTTCAAGGACGTCGTCGTCCTGGAGCAGGCGTTCGCCAAGGACAACAAGAAGTCCGTCCAGAAGGTTCTGGACGAGGCCGGTGTCACCCTGAAGCGCTTCTCGCGCATCAAGGTCGGCATCTGAGTCCGTCCGCGAAAAACGGTGGACCCCGATAGGGTCTGGTGCAGTCGTCGGCCGCACACATGCCGTACGACCGCAGAATTGACGAGGAGGCCATTGCCGCGGAGGGACACCAGACCCACCGGCAATGGCCTTCTTCGTATGTGCACGAGGAGAATCTCCATGAACAAGGGCGCGGACGCCGCAACAGGTGACCACAAGCGCGACGACGGCAAGGTACCCGGACGCTTCATGCTGAAGCTGTCCGGAGAGGCGTTCGCCGGCGGCGGGGGTCTCGGTGTCGACCCCGACGTCGTGCACGCCATCGCCCGGGAAATCGCGGCAGTCGTCCGCGACGGCGCGGAAATCGCGGTCGTCATCGGCGGCGGCAACTTCTTCCGCGGCGCCGAACTCCAGCAGCGCGGCATGGACCGGGCCCGCTCCGACTACATGGGCATGCTCGGCACGGTCATGAACTGCCTGGCGCTCCAGGACTTCCTGGAGAAGGAGGGCATCGACTCCCGCGTCCAGACCGCCATCACCATGGGGCAGGTCGCGGAGCCGTACATCCCGCTGCGCGCCGTGCGCCACCTGGAGAAGGGCCGCGTCGTCATCTTCGGCGCAGGCATGGGGATGCCGTACTTCTCCACTGACACCACTGCCGCCCAGCGCGCCCTGGAGATCGACGCCCAGGGTCTGCTGATGGGCAAGAACGGGGTGGACGGGGTCTACGACTCCGACCCGAAGATCAATCCTGACGCGGTGAAGTTCGACGCCCTTGAGTACAGCGAGGTGCTCGCCCGCGATCTCAAGATCGCCGACGCCACCGCCATCACGCTCTGCCGTGACAACCAGCTGCCGATCCTTGTCTTCGAGCTGACCACCATGGGCAATATCGCCCGCGCGGTCAAGGGTGAGAAGATCGGCACGCTCGTGAGTGACCAGGGCACCCGGGCCTGAGAACCGGGGGGCCTTCCCGGGAAGTCATGGGAAGGTCCGGGGTCTGCCGGGAACACCCCGGGACAGGTCCCGAAGGATGGACAACGGCCTGCCGGTCGGACACCGTGCAGGTGAGGACGCGACGCAGGACCCGCCGGGCCCGAGCACGCCGGGCCGACTCAAGACACGCAGGAGCACGTGGTGATCGAAGAAACCCTCCTTGAGGCCGAGGAGAAGATGGAGAAGGCCGTCGTCGTCGCGAAGGAGGACTTCGCCGCGATCCGTACCGGCCGTGCGCACCCGGCGATGTTCAACAAGATCGTCGCCGACTACTACGGCGCGCTGACCCCGATCAACCAGCTCGCCTCGTTCTCGGTGCCCGAGCCGCGCATGGCCGTTGTGACGCCGTTCGACAAGAGCGCGCTGCGCAACATCGAGCAGGCCATCCGCGACTCGGACCTCGGCGTCAACCCGAGCAACGACGGCAATATCATCCGGGTGACCTTCCCGGACCTCACCGAGGAGCGTCGCCGCGACTACATCAAGGTCGCGAAGACGAAGGCCGAGGACTCCAAGATCTCCATCCGGGCCGTGCGCCGCAAGGCCAAGGAGATCCTGGACAAGCTGGTCAAGGACAAGGAGTCCGGCGAGGACGAGGTGCGTCGCGCCGAGAAGGAGCTCGACGACACCACCGCGAAGTACGTCGCACAGGTTGACGAGCTGCTCAAGCACAAGGAAGCCGAGCTGCTCGAAGTCTGATGAACGACTCTTCCTGGGGCGCCCCGCAGGAAGCCGGCCGCTGGGGTACGCCCGAGACGCAGGCCGCCCCGGCGGCTCCTGCATACGATGTGCATGACGCCCAGCAAACTCGGCCCATGCCCATCGTGCCGGACGTTCCCGACGCAGGTAGAGACGCTGACGACCGTGATGACCGGGACCAGGGGACCGCACGCCTGAGCGGCGGCCCCCTGTTTCGTGACGAGAAGCCGCAGGAGCCCATGTCCACCGCGCCCCCGCCCCCGCAGAAAAAACGTGCGGGCCGTGATCTGCGATCCGCAATAGGGGTCGGTGTGGGGCTCGGCGCCGTCATCGTTGCCTCGCTGTTCATCGTGAAGGCCGTCTTCGTCGGTGTGATCGCCGTCGCCGTCGTCGTGGGCCTGTGGGAGCTCACCTCCCGGCTGGAGGAGCGCAAGGGCATCAAGGCGCCGCTCATCCCGCTGGCGGTCGGTGGCGCGGCGATGGTGGTGGCCGGATACGTGCGGGGCGCCGAGGGTGCCTGGGCGGCGATGGCGCTGACCGCACTCGCGGTGCTCGTCTGGCGGATGACCGAGCCTCCTGAGGGCTACCTCAAGGACGTCACGGCCGGCGTGTTCGCCGCGTTCTACGTACCGTTCCTGGCCACCTTCGTCGCCATGCTCCTGACCGCGGACGACGGGCCGCAGCGGGTGCTCACCTTCCTGCTGCTGACCGTGGTCAGCGACACGGGTGCGTACGCCGTCGGCTGGCGCTTCGGCAAGCACAAGCTCGCGCCGCGCATCAGCCCCGGAAAGACCCGCGAGGGCCTGTTCGGGGCCGTCGCCTTCGCGATGGTCTCCGGTGCGTTGTGCATGCAGTTCCTGATCGACGGCGGTTCCTGGTGGCAGGGACTGCTGCTGGGGCTCGCGGTCGCGGTCAGTGCCACTCTCGGTGACCTGGGCGAGTCGATGATCAAGCGGGACCTCGGGATCAAGGACATGGGCACTCTGCTGCCGGGCCACGGCGGCATCATGGACCGGCTGGACTCGCTGCTGCCGACCGCCCCGGTGGTCTGGTTGCTGCTGGTGCTGTTTGTGGGTTCCGGCTGAGCCTCGGGACGGGCTGCCATCCTGACCTGGGCTTTTACGAGTGAGGGTCCGTTGTCCACAGGGCGGCGGGCCCTCACTGTTCTGTCTGCGACACTGGATGAACCATGCCTAAGCCCGGAGAACTGGCGGCGATCCGGCATTGAGCGGCCCCTGACCAGCGCGTTTAGCGCTCGTCAGGGGCCGCTCGCGTGCTACTGGGCCGTCCCTGGGCCGTCGGACCCCTCGGAGGCGGGGAAGAACAGCCCGTCAATGGCGTTCCGGGTCCGCTCCTGGCTCGATGGCATGAGGTGCGCGTACACCCGCAGCGTGAGCGCGGGGTCGGTGTGCCCCAGGTACTGGCTGACGGCCTTGATGCTCTCGCCGGCGTCCAGTAGCACCGAAGCGTAGAAGTGCCTCAGTGCGTGCATCCCGTGTTCACGGGCCGAGTCGTACTTGCCGCCCCGCGCGCCCGGGATGAGACCGGCCAGCGCGAGGGCGGGTTTCCACTCCTGGATGTTGAAATTGCTCCGCCAGACGACACCGTTCGCGGTGTTCGTGAACAGGAGGCGGGCCGTCACCTTCGGACCGTCCGGCTTTCGCCACGGCAAGGTGACGTCGACCGGCTTGCAGGCGTCCATATGCACCCGCAGTGCCTCTGCCACCGAGGACGGCAGAGGCACGTCGCGCTCCTTGTTGCACTTCGGCGGCGCGAATACGGCCTTTCCCTGGATGAGCTTCACCTGCCGGACGACCCTGAGAATGCCCCCATCGAAGTCGAGCGCGTCCTCAGCGAGTCCTACGATCTCCCCCTGTCGCAACCCGCACCCCGCCCCGGTGTCCACCATGGTCCGGTAGCGCGCAGGCAGTGCCCTGCGCACTGCCTGGACCTGAGAGGGAAGCCACGGAGTGACCCGTCGACGCTCGACCGACGGCGGGCGCACGGACTTCGCGGAGCACGGGTTGCGAGGCAGTAGACCGTCATCCACGGCCGCGCTCAGCACGGCTCGAACGTCGCCGTAGATGTTGCGCGCGTACGCGCCGCTCACGCCCGGGTTGCCCTCAAGGGCGCTCACCAGGTCGCGCAGGTGTTCCGGCCGGAAGGAGTCGAGCGGGCGCGACCCGAGGATGGGGAAGGCGTGCAGGCGTAGACGCTGCTCGGTGACGATCTGGCTGGACAGATCCGCGCTGTGCGCCTTGAGCCACTTTTCGGCGTACCCCTTGAACGTCACCCGGGCCGCGCGGGGATCGATGTACTGGCCCCGCGACATGTCGGAGGCGACGTTGGCGAGCCAGTTTTCGGCGAGCCGCTTTTGGCGGTCCGGGAAGGACTTCGACTTCTCGGTGCCATCGGGGCCGACGTAGCGGGCGCGGTAGCGGAGTCCGAGCCCGTACCGGTCGGTCTTTACTCGGATGGATTTGCCGTCGATGGTCTCGGTCTTGAACCAGCGGTCTTGGATGTGGCCGGCCAACGTGTGCTCCTGAGTGGTACGCAGTAGGGGCGCGACCGGTGTCGGTCACGCCCCTACTGCTGATGATGGGTTGGTGGGTTACGCCGCGCTGTGCTCGGTCAGACTTTCGGCCCAGGCCCGGACTTTGGCCGGGTCGTAGCGCACGTGCTTGCCGATGCGGAATCCGGGCGGGCCAGTGTGCTTCTTCCGCCAGGCATAGACCGTCTCCAGCGGGACGGAGAAGAGCGTGGCAATGTCGTCCGGCGTCAGGTAGCGGTCGGGGAGTCCAGCGCGGAGCGTCTTCGTGATGGCATCTGCCATTCGGTCTCTCCTGATTCCGAGACAGGGGGCTCCGCCCCCTCTGGGGGATCCGCCACGTCCGCCACACCGCCACACCGCAGGTCAGGGGCCCGAGTTTGTGGCGGATAGCGATTGTGTGGCGGATAGGTGCCGCCACACACAGGGGTGCGGCGGCACCTGATGACGCTGGTTCAGCCCGCGACCGGGAAGAGCGGCGTGGCGGTTTCCGCAGACATGTGGCGGATAGGTGTGGCGGTATCCGCCACGGATTCACCCCCGCTGACCTGCGGTGTGGCGGACGTGGCGGACGTGGCGGATTCCTCAGGGGGCGGGGGGCAGTACCGGATCCAGGCGTCCGTGAGGTCTTCTGCGTAGTAGCCCTTGGGGAAGCCGGACGGGGTGCGGATGCCACGCGGCTTGATGGGCTTGTTGGCGGGGGTGACGTACTGGGCGAGCAGCCGGGCGAGGGTGCGGGAGTTGACCGGCTTGTCGTCCAGGTCCCCCCACGGGCCGTCGTCCATGGCCAGGAGGCATTCGAGGATGACGGCGGTGGGCATGCGGTCTGCACCGCAGAAGACCCGGTCTCGCAGATCTGTGAGCAGCCGGACTCCGAGGGATGCTTCGTCGTTGTCGTGCGCGGTGTTGATCAGCTCAAGGCAGGCGGTCCGGCCGCGGGCGGGCCAGTCGCCCCCGGCGGCGTCGGCGACGGCGAGCAGGGGCTCCCATACGTCGGCCGGCCGGTCGGTGACTCCGTCGGGCATCTCGGGCCAGGCGTCCGCGACCTGGTCGCGGATGGTGTCGGCCCACGCGGCGAGCCGCTCGCGCAGTTCGTGGCCCTGCTTCTCGTGGATGCGCTGCCGGTAGGGCTCCACCTTCTCGTTCGGGGCGCGCTTGCGCATACGGACGATGACCGAGCGGGTCAGCACCGTGTCCGGCAGGGAGCCGAGCCCAGCCATGGCGACCGCGCAGTACGAGCCGAAGACCTGCGCGTTCTGGTTGGACCCCTCACCCACGCACCGCAGGGCACCGCCGATACGCCGGTACCCGGCGTTCAGGAACCCGCGCAGCGCCTCGTCCGCACCGGCCTTCGGGCCAAAGATGGTGTCCACCTCGTCGAAGAGCACGGTGGGCAGCCCAGCGGCGGAGTCGACCAGCCGGTACAGGGCATTCGCGGATGCCGAGACCGTGCTGACCGGCCGTGGGGTGAGGAGTTCCACGATCTCCAGCGCCCGGGACTTCCCCGACCCCGGTTCCGGGGACAGGAACGCGATCCGGGGCGTGGTCTCGAAGCACTCCACCAGGTGCGCGTGTGCGTCCCACAGGGCAACCGCCACGTAGGCGGCCTCGGTCGGGAAGACATTGAACCGGCGGTGGAACTGCTCCACCTCGTTGAGCAGCGCCGCACCGTCGATGGGCGGGGTGGGCGGTGTCGCGGTCATGTGGCGATCCTTTCCTCGGTGGTGCGCAGCGGGCAGCGGGTGCGGTGGCGGTTGTGGTCGTCGATCAGGGCGAGGGCTTTGCGGTGGCCTGCGGCGAAGAGGTTGCGTCCGCATTCGCAGGTGCTCGTCGCGGTGGGCACGGCGCCGCGGGGTGCGCTGATGGCGAGCCAGGCGATCGGGTACCGCCCGTCCCCGGTCTGCGGGTCAGGACGAACAGATGAAGGGACGCCTTCGGCGACGTCCTTCGGCGCACCACTGCCGGGTGCGGCGGGGGCCGGTTCGGCGGTCCTGGAGTCGGTCGGCGGTGGGGGGAGGCTTTTCAGGTGGGGGCGGCGTGGGGCGCTCATGCGGCGGTCCCCCTCGGCCGGCAGGTTCGGATGGACCAGTTGAGGGCGCTGCGGATTGTGGTGTGGCACTCGGCCGCCGGGAGTCCGGTTGACTCGCCCGCCTCCTGAAAAGCCTGCTCCACCTTGTGGCGGGGGAGGTCGCCCCACGCGACGAAGCGGCCCACGGCGCGGGCGCTCCTGAGTAGCTGTTCGTTGCGGCCGCCTTCGGTGGTGGCGCGGACGGTTGCGGTCTCGCGCTCCAGGGCGACGTCTGCGGCCCGGTTGCCGAACCGGGGTGCCTGAATGCGTACAGGCTGTGCGGGGGCCGGGGCGGCGGTGAGGGCCTGTAGCAGCCACGTGGGCAGGTCGGCTACGGGGGCGGGGTCGGTGACCTCGTAGGCGTGGCCGTTGACGACGGAGCCGGGGGCGACGACGTATCCGCCCCATGCGCGGGTGTCGATGAGCGGTCCGAGCAGCCCTGCGGTGTTGGTGAGCCGGATGCCGGGCGGGGCGGTGAAGTACAGGTGCTTTCCACCGCTCGCAGTCCGCACCCGGTAGGTGGCGGGGGCGGCCTGTCCGGCGCGCTCGCAGAGCGCCTCAAAGGTCGTCACGCCGGAAGGCGTGCCCTTACTGCTGTTGAGCTTGGGCATGTCGAGGTCGACGACGACCAGCCTGGACGGGCCGGTCGCGATCCCGACGTTGAACGAGCCTGCGGACCAAGCCCGTTGGATGCGGTCGGGGTCGGTGGTCGCGCGCTGTTCCCACTTGCGGTGACCAGCCGTGCAGTCTCCGATGCCATGGCAAGAGGCTTCACCGTGAAGGGCGGGCGGCTTGCCACCGGGCCGTAACGGGAACACCGCCCAGCCGCGGGTGGCGGCATCGAGCGCTGCGGACAGCAGCGCGGGACGTGCTTCATGGGTCATGCTGGATGTCTCCAGTTCTCGTGAGTGAGCTGCTGGACAAGGGCGGCCCCGGTTCATTGGCGTGAGAGGGGGCCGCCCTTGGCGTAGCTACTCGCAGGTGCAGTCGGTGAACTCGGCGCTGCCGTCCGCGCCGCATCCGCAGCAGTGCGCGTACGGGTAGGGCTCGGAGTCGTCACCGGGGTCGCACAGGTCGCAGTCGATGAAGTCGTCGTCGTACATGGGTCCCTTCCGGGGTCAGTTGTGGAAGCGGTTGGATTCGGGGTGCTGGTCGCACCAGGCTTCGGCGCAGACCTTGTGGACGGGTTCGCGGTCGTGGGAGCGCATCGGGGTCGGCCTGCCGCAGAGCACGCAGGGCAGGTCGCGGTGGGGGTCGAAGTGCCTGCTGTCGCGCCAGTCGAGCAGGGGCATGACCGGCTGCTCAGCCGTGGAAGTGGCTGCGCTTGAACACAGCCCGCCGGATGTTCACGGTGGTTCCGGCCGGGCCGGTGCTGCGGTGGGTACGGCGGCCGGTGAGGAAGAGTGCGGCCAGGACGGCGAGGACCGCGATGGACATGACGGCCTGTCCGAGGGCGGCGAGGATGTCGTCGATGGCGGCGAGGCCGGGGGCGGCGGCGCCGATGCCGTATCCGGCGAGCGCGATGAAGCCGCCGGAGGACAGGGCGAGCGCGCTGTACTTCCACACCCATCCCGGCACCCCGCTCGTGGTCGGGGACTGCTGCGGGGCGGGGGCCGTGCGGCCGGTGAAGGCGGCAGGCACGGGGTCCGGGGCGCTGGTCGGGGCCGGGTGGCCGGTGCGGGTCTCCTCTTCGCGGCGGATAAGGGACCAGACGCGGGCCATGTACAGCTCGTCGGAGAGGAGTTCGCGTGCTTCGGCCGGGTCGATCGGCGTGCGGCCGGTGACGGACGTCTGCTGCCGGGGCGCGTCGGTCGAGGTGGTCCAGTCGGTGGGGATGAAGTCGGCGTTGATGGTCATGGCGGGCTCCTTCGGCCTGTCAGGCGGTGATGTGGGCGAGGGCGGTGGCGATGCTGCTGAGCACCTGGCGGATGGCCGGCGCGATGCCGGTGGAGGCGACGAAGAAGCCGAGCAGAGCGGCGGCGAGGCCGGGGCCGAAGCGGAGGTAGCCGGTACGCAGCAGGATCAGGACGGTGATCAGGAGCAGGACGACGGCGGAAACGGTCAGAGCCATGGGGCGTCCTCACTTCGATTTTGGTCACGGAACGTGGCAGCAAGCGGGGTGGAATGTGGGGCCCCCACACCCCGCCCACGACAGCGCCTCAGAGGGGCGTTGGAGGGGCTGAGAACCCGGTTTCGGGGGCGCATTCTGTGGGGCCCCCACACCCACCACATGCAGGTCAGAGACCCCCACAGCCGTGTGGGGCCCCCACAGGGCTGTGGGGGTCTGTGGGGGGCTTGCCTGTGGGGCCCCCACAGACCCCGGTCCGGTTACTGTCCGTCGCGCAGGTTGTAGGCGCGGATGGCGTCGGCGAGGGTCTCGGCGAGGTATCCGAGCCTGGGCTCGTTGTCCTTTCCGGCGCGGACGGTGCCCTTGCCGGGACGCTCGATGCTCACCTCACGCAGCACCTTCCCCAGCTCCGATCCCAGGACGGAAGGTTCCACTTCGAGGAGGGCGGCGAGGTCGGCGGTGTGCATGCGGCCCCCTGCGGCCACGACCGCGTTGTGGGCGTCGGCGAGGAGCTGGGGGACGGGGTTGGGCCGGTTTTCGGAGATGCCGGCCTGCTGGATGACGCGGCCGAAGTCGGCCTGGATGACCGTGGCGTCGTCCCCGCCGCTCGGCGCGGTCTGGCTGGGTGTGGTGCGGGCGGCGTTGAGCATGGTCGACAGCAGGTCGCTGCCCACCCGCGGCTGCTGCCCGGCCGGTGTGCCGATGGTGTTGGCGACGATGCGGGGGGCGGGGGCGTTGTCGTCTTCGGGGTCGGCAGCTCCGGTGATCGGGATGCCGGTGAGCTGGTTGATCGGGGGGTAGAGGGTGTCCATGCTGGTGTAGGGGATGGTGGTCGGGGCGAGCTTGTTGGCCTTGTAGAGGCGGGGCAGGATGCGGCCCCACCGGCTCTCGTAGTACTCGCCGGGCTCGGTGTCGAGGAAGACCTCTTCGAGCTGCGGCCGGCGGTCGGCATAGACGGCGCTCAGGGCCCTGATCTGCTTGGGCTTGATCCGATACGCCTTGAACGCCGTCGGGTCGGACACCACGTCCTCCTCGTCGGGGGAGGAGTAGAACCCGCAGCCCCTGTACGGCGCGGACTTGGGGTTGATGCGGGCCCCGCCGGTCGGGAACAGGTGCGACAGCTCTTCGGGGTCGGAGACGCGCATCCCGACCCTCACCCTGGACTGCTTCTTCATGGCGGCGGTGATGACGTCCTGGGTGGCGCGCAGCCCGCAGATCACCACCCGGACCCGCACCGCCCGGCCCGTGTTGACGATGGTGTCCAGCTTCCGCAGCAGGGCCGGGGGCAGTTCGGCGATCTCGTCGACGACGACCAGGACCTCGGGGAGGTCGTGGGTGACGGTGAGCTTGTCGTCCTCGGTCAGCTTGTCCTGGTGCCCGGTCTTGCGGGCGCCGATCCCGGCGATGACGGTGTCGCAGAGGATGTGGGCTTCTTCGACGGTGTCGGCGGTCCAGTCGATCAGCGGCACCGTCGCGGTCCCGTCGACCGCCCAGGCGTGCAGCCATGGCAGCGAGATACCGGCGCCGGTGACGTCGATGTGCATGACCACCGTGTTGTTGGTGCGCAGGGCACCGGCGTTGGCGACGTTGATGGTGTTGGTCTTGCCGGATCCGGTCTGGCCGACGACCAGGGCGCATTCGTCGACGACGGCGATCCGGGCTTCTTCGGCGTCGGGCTTGAGGCCGAGCGGGATGCCGTCGTAGATGCTGGTGACGGTGGTCTCGTCCGGGGTGTCGGGAAGGTTGAGGTCCTTGGCGAGGACATCGACGGCGGTGACGCGGATGAGGGTCTGCCCGTAGACCTCGCCGTCGAGGATCTGGATGCCGCCGCCCTTGGGCAGCCGCAGGTCCACGGCCAGCTTCCGCACCGCGTCGCTGGGGAGCTCCGGGGTATCGGACGGCATGCGGACACGGACGGTGTACCCGACGTCGCCCTTCCACGGCCGGACACCTTCGACCTCGTGGCCCTCCAGGCGGAAGAGGCGGGCGAGGCGGTCGTGCCATTCACCGGCCTGCTTGTTCGCCCACTTCTGCAGCCGCCTCTGGTGGCGTTCGGTGCGGGCGGTTTCCTCAGCTTGGACCAGGCCGCGGGCCAGGGTCATCCCGGCCACCGTCCCGGCCGCCCACCATCCGGCGGACGACCAGGTCAGGGCGGTGTGATCGGCCAGCGCGGAGGCGGTCCAGCCTCCGGCGGCGAGCCAGGCCGCGCACCGGGCGACGGTGTGGCCGGCGGGCCGGTGCTGGTAGAGGTCGGCCCCGGCCTGGGCGACGGCCCCAACCCCGGCGACGAGCAGGGCGTGGGAGGCGGGCAGGTCGGTGATCGTGCCGACGGTCGCGACGGTGTAGGCACCACCCGCGACCAGAGCGGCAGACGTGGCGGGAGAGTGGGACCAGCTCCAGTCCAGGGCCGGAGCATCAGACGTAGCCATCAAGGGCTCCTTCAGGAACAGCGAGCAAGGGCAGGGGGGAAGTGCCGTGGGGCCGCGCCCCGGATCCGGTGCGCGGCCCCACAGCTGGGGTGAGCTGTGGTTTCTTCGGTCAGACGTCCCACATGGCCTCGGACTCCTCGCCGTTGCGAGGGGCCTCGTGGCGGGAGATGTCCGGGGCGTGCAGGCGCCGGAAGTTCGGCATCAGCTCCTGCGCGGCGGACGCGGCGTTCATCAGGAGCTGGTGCACGTCCGCGATCGCGTCCACGACGGCCTTGTCGACGGGGTAGCGGTCGTTGGAGCGGACCTGGAGGAGGTTGATCGCGGCGGCGATGTTCTCGATCCCGTCCGGGATGCCCTCGTACTCGGCGGCGACCTGGTTCATGTGGCCGGGCTCGTAGCGGGAGTAGACGTGCGCGACATCCTGCGCGACCGCGACGAACTGGGAGGGCTGGCGCTGGTCGTACCCGCCGTCCTGGCGGCGTTCGAGGATGTTCCACATGTGCTCGCCCGGCCTCGGCTCCTCGTAGCGGCGCAGGTCGTTCTCGTGGACCTTCGCGAACAGCGGCCCGATCTCCTGCGCCTTTTGAACGGCCTGGTGGAGCAGGGCGTAGACCTGGGCGACCAGATCGGCCATCGTGGCGTCGGCCGGGTACTTGTCGGCGGTGTTGACCGCGAGCTGCCGCACCGCCTCGGCCACCGAGGTCACACCCTCGGGCAGACCCCAGTACTCGGCGGCGACGGCGAGCATCATCGGCGGGTCATAGGTGGCGTACGCGTCGCGCACAGCCTCGGTCTCCTGCTTGAACACGGACACGAGGTTCCCTCCGAAGTGGTCGGTGCCGAACTCGTCGGCAGCGGGGCGGATGTGGCCCGGCTCGTCGAAGTCGGTCAGGACGTCCGGGCATGTGGCCTTGTTCCAGCTGTCCTTGGCGCGGCGCATCAGGCGGCGGTGCACGGCGGTGGCCGCGAGCGCGGACCAGCGGGTGAACCGGACACCCCAGCGGGCCCCGTTGCGGGGCGCCAGGCGCAGGAGCCGCAAGACACCACCTGCCGTCGCCGCGAGCGTGCGCAGCAGCAGGCCGGGGATCAGGACCACGGCCCCGACCGCACCCGCCGCGACCTTCGCCACGGCACTGCGCAGCACGTACCGGGCCCCGGCCTTGGCCTTCTTGGCCAGGGCGCGGCGGGCGGACCGGATCCGCTCTCGCAGCGCCTGACCGGCCGGGGACTCCGCGGCCTGGCGGGCCAGACGGCGGGTCAGGGCGACGCCGCGCATCGCGGACCGGGCAGCCCTGCGCGTCCACGCCCTGACCGTCGACCGGCCGCGCCCGCCACTCTTGGCGTCGGGGGAGTTGGTGCTGTTCGGGCCCTTGTCGAGCGGTCCGGCCTGGGCGCCGGAGCCGGACGGGCTGGTGCCGCTGCGGCGCTGGGTGAGACGGCGCAGTATGCCGCCCCGCCCACCGGCAGCGTCCCGGCCCCGGGTACCGGTTCCGGACTTCCCGAGCTGCGAGCCCCGGCCGGCAGAACCACCGCCCGTGGGCGCGGTGTTGCCGGTGGTGAAGGGCTTCTTCGGCACGGATGCCCCGTTCCGCGAGGTCGGAGAATGGCGGGCACTGGTGCGAGGGGTGGACGCTCCGGAGCTCACCGCGCCGAGCGTGGAGGAACGGCCACGGCCGCCGGACCGGCCGCCCCGGCCCGTAGATCCCAGGCCCGAACTGCGGCCCCCGGAACGGCCGCTGGTGCGGCCGGTGCCGGTGCTGCCGAGCGTTGAGCGGTGCCCGGAGGAGCGCAGGACCCGCCCGCCACCAGCGCCCCGGTTCTGGGACTTGCGGGCTCGGCGGGCGGCGACACCGGCAGCGACCAGACCGCCCCCGGCGGCGACACCGGCCGCGGTCAGGAACCCGGCCGTCCCGGCCGACGCGTAGAGGGCCGATGCCCCAGTCGAGGCGGCCTCGGCGCCGAACAGGGTCAGCGGCCACGCACGCAGCGAACTGTGCGGCCCTCGCACCGTCGAGGCGGAATCGCTGTCGCCCGGGTGCTGGTTGAGGGTGATCTCGATCGGGAGGGACTGCCCGTCCGGGCCGTCGACCACGGTCACGGCATCAGGCTCGGGCAGTTGGCTGGTTGTGTCGGGCGGGGCTTTCGTGCTCGTCGCAGTGTCAGACACTGGTCGGGCTCCTTCTGGAGTGAAGAGCGGGGATGCCTGGCCGGGCCCTGGAAAGCGGGCCGGGCATCCCTGCGTTGGGAGGGGTCAGGCAGCGAGAGCGGAACCGCTGGGGTTGTCGTGGCAGGCCACGCACATGCCGAGCGACCGGGGGATGCAGTACCCCCGGTCCTGCCGGCAGACCGG
>NZ_JBEOVN010000035.1:0-46996 GCF_040295565.1 Streptomyces sp. NPDC002785
GCATCGGGTGATGCCGCCGGGCCCCTGCTGAAGGCGGTACGTCAGCCGTCGGCCGGGTCCGGGCCGTCAGCCGGCGCCTGCGCCGGGCGCAGCTTCAGCCAGACCAGGAAGAACAGCCCGAGGGCCAGCATGGCCAGGCCGGTCCACAGGTTGATGTGGACGCCCTGGGCCTTCTTCAGGTCCGATCGGACGGGTTGATCCCGGCGATGGTGACGATCACGCCGTAGACCACGAAGAGGCCGCCGATGATCCGCCGGATGTCGAAGAGACGGGCCGCGGTCGCGGACTTCTGCTCCAGTTCGGAGACTTCCTTGTGCAGGTCGGACATGGTGAGTTCCTCCGATCAGAACGAGTAGGGGACGTAGCACAGGGCGGCGAGGACGATCGCGCCCCAGCCCAGCAGGGCCGGCTTGCGGTACCAGGCGTTGTCGCCCTCGGCCGGTGCCTCCTCGGCGTCCGGGGACTCGGTTCCGTAGACCAGACCGGCCAGTTCGGCCTCGGGCTTCGGGGCCGTGAAGAATGTGACGGCGACCATGACCACCGCACCGGCGACGAAACCGACGATCGCGGAGACGAAGTTGGCGCCCTGGTCGGTGGGGATGTCGATGACGCCCTGCTTGTAGATCACGAAGTAGTTGACCATCGCGGCGGTGGTGCCCGCGACCAGGCCCCAGACACCGGACTTCATCGAGGCCCGCTTCCAGAACATGCCGATGATGAAGACCACGAACATCGGGACGTTGAAGAAGGAGAACAGCGTCTGGAGGTAGCTCATGATGTTGGAGAAGCTGGCGGCGATGAAGGCCGTGCCGATGGAGGCCAGCACCCCGATCGCCGTGATCAGCCGGCCGAAGCGCAGGTAGTACGCGTCCGACTGGTCCACGAGACACCGTACTGCGCGCCGGTCGCCGCCATGCCGAGGATCTCGGTGGCACCGAGGTTGGCCGCGACGAAGGCGAGCCCGGTCACCCAGGCGGGCAGTGACCGCTCTTGTGTTCAAAAAATGAACACTCTTCCTGGGGTTCTTTGTTTGATTGTGATCGCATCGCCGATAAATCCAGGCAGGAAGCGGGAGAGATCCTGCTCACATGTGCCCCGTTTGCGCCATTGACGGTCCTGTTGAGTTGTGATTCATTGTGTTTGGTTATGTTTGGAGGAATCTGGTGAAGAAGACGGTTACGACGCTCGCCGACGGCCGGGAGCTGCTCTACTACGACAGCCGCGACGACGTCGTGCGTGACGCCGTCGACCGACGGCCCCTCGATGCCGTCTCGACATCGTCCGAGATCCGCCGTGACCCGTTCCTCGGTGACAGCGTCGCCATCGCCTCGCACCGCCAGGGCCGCATCTACCACCCGCCGGCCGACGAGTGCCCGCTCTGCCCCTCGCGGGACGGCCGACTGAGCGAGATCCCCGACGCGGACTACGACGTCGCCGTCTTCGAGAACCGCTTCCCCTCGCTCGCCGGTGACTCCGGCCGCTGCGAGGTCGTCTGCTTCACCTCCGACCACGACGCGTCGTTCGCCGACCTCGGCGAGGACCAGGCCGCCCTGGTCCTGGAGGCCTGGACCGACCGCACCGCCGAACTCGCCGAGCTCGACCAGGTCGAGCAGGTGTTCTGCTTCGAGAACCGGGGCGCCGAGATAGGCGTCACGCTCGGCCATCCGCACGGGCAGATCTACGGCTACCCCTTCGTCACCCCGCGCACCGAGCTGATGCTGCGCTCGATGGAGGCCCACCGCGCCGAGACCGGCCGCAACCTCTTCGACGACGTGGTGGCCGGCGAGGAGAAGGACGGCTCGCGGATCGTCATCAGTGGTGAGCACTGGGTCGCCTTCGTGCCGTATGCGGCGCACTGGCCGTACGAGGTCCATCTCCACCCCCGCCGCCGCGTCCCCGACCTGCGCGGGCTCGACGAGGCGGCGCGCACGGAGTTCCCGCGGATCTATCTGGAACTCTTGAGGCGATTCGACCGGATCTTCGGCCCCGGCGAGCCGCCGACCCCGTACATCTCGGCTTGGCACCAGGCGCCGTTCCGTGCCTCCGGGCGGGAGGACTTCGGGCTCCATCTGGAGCTTTTCACCATCCGACGCACCTCGGGCAAGCTGAAGTTCCTCGCGGGTTCCGAATCCGGCATGAACGTGTTCATCAACGATGTGCCGCCGGAGGCCGCGGCCCAGCGACTGCGAGAGGTAGCGAGCGAGTGAGCAAGCCCCAGAAGAAGTACCTGGTCACCGGTGGCGCGGGTTATGTCGGCAGCGTGGTCGCCCAGCATCTGCTGGAGGCCGGTCACGCGGTCACCGTCCTCGACGACCTGTCGACCGGGTTCCTGGAGGGCGTCCCTGCCGGGGCCGAGTTCATCGAGGGCCGCATCCAGGACGCGGCCAAGTGGCTGGACGCCTCCTACGACGGGGTGCTGCACTTCGCCGCGTACTCGCAGGTCGGCGAGTCCGTCGTGGCCCCGGAGAAGTACTGGGTGAACAACGTCGGCGGCTCCGTGGCGCTGCTCGCCGCCATGCGGGACGCCGGGGTGCGGACGCTGGTCTTCTCCTCCACCGCCGCGACCTACGGCGAACCGGTCACCACCCCCATCACGGAGTCCGACGCGACCGCGCCCACCAACCCCTACGGCGCCACCAAGCTCGCTGTCGACCACATGATCACCGGCGAGGCGGCCGCGCACGGGCTGGCCGCCGTCTCGCTGCGCTACTTCAACGTGGCCGGGGCGTACGGCAGTTGCGGGGAGCGGCACAGCCCCGAGTCGCACCTCATCCCGCTGGTCCTCCAGGTCGCCCTCGGGCAGCGCGAGTCGATCTCCGTGTACGGCGACGACTACCCGACCCCCGACGGCACCTGCGTCCGCGACTACATCCATGTCGCCGATCTCGCCGAGGCCCACCTGCTGGCCCTGGACGCGGCCACCGAGGGCGAGCACCTGATCTGCAACCTCGGCAACGGCAACGGCTTCTCGGTGCGCGAGGTCATCGAGACCGTCCGTGAGGTCACCGGCCACCCGGTCCCCGAGACCGCGGCCCCGCGCCGGGCCGGTGACCCCGCCGTGCTGGTCGCCTCCGCCGCCACCGCCAGGGACCGGCTCGGCTGGACGCCGTCGCGCGCGGACCTGACCGGAATCGTCTCCGACGCCTGGACGTTCGCCCGCCGAGAGGAGCCCACCGCCCCATGACCGGGAACAGCGAGCCGACCGCCGCCTTCACCGAGCTGTACGGGAGTGCTCCCGAAGGAGTCTGGGCGGCGCCCGGCCGGGTGAATCTGATCGGCGAGTACACCGACTTCAACGACGGTTTCGTGATGCCTCTCGCGCTGCCGCACACCGCGCGGGCAGCCGTCGCCCGCCGCACCGACGGCGAGCTGCGGCTCCACTCGGCCGACGTACCGGGTGGTGTCGTCCGGCTCCGGGTCGACGAGCTGGCCCCGCATCAGGGGCACGGCTGGGCGGCGTATCCGGCCGGAGTCGTCTGGGCACTGCGCGAGGCCGGTCACCCCGTCACCGGGGCGGACATCCAGCTGACCTCCACCGTCCCCACCGGCGCCGGGCTCTCCTCCTCCGCGGCCCTCGAAGTCGTCACCGCGCTGGCTCTGAACGACCTCTTCGAACTGGGGCTCTCCGCCTCGGAGCTGGCGGTCATCGGCCAGCGTGCCGAGAACGCCTTCGTCGGCGTGCCGTGCGGGGTCATGGACCAGATGGCGTCCGCCTGCTGCACCGAGGGCCACGCCCTGTACCTCGACACCCGTGACCTGACCCAGCGCCAGGTCCCCTTCGACCTGGCCGCCCACGGGCTGCGGCTGCTGGTCGTCGACACCCAGGTCAAGCACGCGCTCGGCGACGGCGCGTATGCCGAGCGGCGGGCCGGCTGCGAGGCGGGGGCCGCCGTGCTCGGCCTGCGGACGCTGCGCGAGCTGTCGTACGAGGGGCTCGGCGCGGCCCTGGACACCCTGGCCGAGGCCGGTGTCGACGAGTCCGTGGTGCGTTACGTGCGCCATGTGGTCAGCGACAACGAGCGCGTGAAGCAGGTCATCGCGCTGCTCGACGCGGGCGATGTGCGGGCCGCGGGCCCGGTCCTGGACGCGGGGCATGCCTCGCTCCGCGACGATCTGCGGGTCTCCTGCCCCGAGTTGGACCTGGTGGTGTCGGCGGCGGGTGAGGCCGGGGCGCTCGGTGCCCGGATGACCGGCGGCGGCTTCGGCGGCTCGGCGATCGTGCTGGTGGACGAGGCGCAGGCGGACACGGTCGCCAAGTCCGTGCTGGAGGCGTTCGCTTCGGCGGGGTACGCGGCGCCGCGGATCTTCCCCGCCGTTCCCTCGGCGGGTGCCCGGCGTCTCAGCTGAGGTTCTTGATCAGGATGAACTCGGTCACTCCGGGCGGGTAGTTCTCGACCTGCCCGATCACCTCGTAGCCCCGCTTCCGGTAGAAGTCCGGAGCCTGGAAACCCCAGGTCTCCAGCCGGGAGCGGGTGCAGGCCCGGTCCGCCACGGCCACCCGTTCCGCCTCGGCGAGCAGCCGTGAGCCGAGGCCGCAGCCGCGGTGGCGGGCGTCGACCCAGAGCTGGTCCACATGGAGCCAGTGCCCCCAGGTGCGGCCGGTCAGACCACCGGCGACGGCGCCCAGCTCGTCCAGCACCCATACTTCCAGGGGAAGTTCCTGCCCGGCGGGATCGGTGCGCAGCGCGCGGAGCTCAGGGGAACCGGCTGTGTTCTCGTCGCGCAGTCGCCGGCTCAGCAGGGTACGCCGCCCTTTGTCCACTTCTGTCTCAAGACGGAACATGCACCACAGCCTACGGAGCAGAGCAGGTCAGTTCTGCGAATCGGCTTCCGTAGCGGCGCCCCGGCCGTACTCTGATGCACAGCACCGGTGGGGGCCGGTGCTGATTCAGGGGTACGAGACAGTCGGGTACGGCGCCCGGGGCGGGTTGCAGTCGAAACACGGCGGCGGCCGTGGGACTGCGGTCCATCTCCCCGATCCGGGCGGCCGTACCCGCGCCGTTCCGACCCTCGGCGGGCCGGGGGTGGCCCGGCAACAGACGCGGCATGGGGGTGCCTGTGGTTCGTATCCGGGTTCTCGTGGTGGATGACCACCGCATTTTCGCCGAGTCGCTCGCAACGGCACTCGCGGCCGAGCCGGACGTCGATGTGGCGGCGGCGGGCAGTGGCCCCGCCGCGCTGCGCTGTCTGGAGCGAGCGGCCGCCGAGGGGCGGGGCTACGACGTGATGCTGGTCGATGCCGAACTGGGCATCCTGGCCGCGGCGAGAGGCCGCCGGGCACCCGTCCCGGTCCCCCGCGGCGGTCAGGACGGCCCGGTGGACGGCATCTCGCTGGTCGCCGGGGTCCGTTCGGGTCGGCCTTCGGTGCGTACGGTGGTGCTCGCCGAGAAGGACGACCCGCTCCGGGCCGCGCTGGCGCTGCAGGCCGGGGCCTCGGGCTGGGTCGCCAAGGACTGCTCGCTGCAACGGCTGCTCACGGTCGTGCGGGGGGTGCTGCGCGACGAGACGCACCTGCCTCCGGCCCTGCTCACGGGCGTGCTGCGGGAGCTGACGGCAGCGCGCAAGCACCGCACCGAGAGCGAGGAGCTGGTCGAGTCGCTGACCCCGCGCGAGCGCGAGGTGCTGCGCTGCATGGTGGCGGGCCTGGGCCGCAAGGCGGTGGCGGAGCGGCTCTACCTCTCCCCGCACACGGTGCGCACGCATATGCAGAACGTGCTGGGGAAGCTCGGCGTGCACTCGACGCTGGCCGCGGTCGCACTGGCCCGACGGGCGGGTGTCGGACCGGTCGATCTGGAGCCGACCCGGGTCCTAGCCGGGGATGTTGTCGAACGGAGCGGTCAACTGGCGTAGCAGTCCGGCCAGTTCACCGCGCTGCTGGGTGGAGAGCTCGCCCAGGATGGCGCGCTCCTGGGCCAGCAGGCCGGCCAGCGACTGGTCGGCCTTGTCGCGCCCCTCGGCGGTGAGCCGGACCAGTACGCCGCGGCGGTCGCTGGGGTCGGGGAGCCGCTCGACGAGGTTCTTCTTGGTCAGCCGGTCGATGCGGTTGGTCATCGTGCCCGAGGTGACCAGGGTCTGGGTGAGCAGCTGACCGGGGGACAGCTGGTAAGGAGCGCCCGCGCGACGCAGCGACGTCAGTACGTCGAACTCCCACGGCTCCAGATTGTGCTCGAAGAAGGCGATCCGGCGGGCCCGGTCCAGGTGGCGGGCCAGGCGCGAGACGCGGCTGAGCACCTCGAGTGGTTCCACGTCGAGGTCGGGGCGCTCGCGGCGCCATGCAGCGACCAATCGGTCGACCTCGTCCTCCATGTGGATCAGTGTAGAGGGTCTGTCGACATGAAGTCTCTTGAATTCAAGTGTCTTGACATCAAGATACTCTCACGTGATCCTGGTCCCATGACCGCACCCACCTGGGATCCGCACCAGTACCTGCGCCACGCGGACCATCGCACCCGCCCCTTCCGCGATCTCCTGGCCCGCATCGCCGAGCCCCCGGCCGCCCCCGCACCCCGTGTCGCCGACCTCGGCTGCGGAGCGGGGAACGTCACCGTCCTCCTTGCCGACCGCTGGCCGAAGGCCCGGATCACCGGCTACGACAACTCCCCGCAGATGCTGGAGCAGGCCCGGGCGCACGCCGGCCCCCTCCTGGAATTCGCCGAGGCCGACGCCACGACCTGGACCCCCGCGGAGCCGTACGACCTGATCGTCTCCAACGCCCTGCTCCAGTGGGTCCCGGACCACGCCTCCCGCTTCCCGGTCTGGCTGGGCGCGATCACGCCCGGCGGTACGTTCGCCTTCCAGGTCCCCGGCAACTTCGACCAGCCCAGCCACGTCCTGATGCGGGAGCTCGCCGAGTCCCCGCGCTGGCGCGAGCGTCTGGCCGGCGAGCTGCGTCACGCCGACGCGGTACTCAGCCCCGCCGCCTACCTCGACGCGCTGACGGCCCCCGGCATCGTGGCGGACGTCTGGGAGACCACGTATCTGCATCTGCTGCACGGCGAGGACCCGGTGCTCGACTGGGTGAAGGGCACCGGCCTGCGCCCCGTCCTGAGCGCCCTGGCCGATGACCCCGAGGCCCGCGAAGCGTTCCTCGCCGAGTACCGCGATCTGCTCCGCGCCGCGTACCCGGCGGGCCCGCACGGCACGGTCTTCCCGTTCCGCCGCATCTTCGCCGTGGCCCGCAAGGAGAAGTGATGGCGCCGAGGTGAACTGGGACGACGACCTGCCGGGGCACCGGCGCTTCTTCAGCCACGACCCGGTGGGGAACCGGCTGGAGGTCCTGGAGCGGGTGGGCGGCTGAGCATCACAGCTCGTTCAGCGCGTCCAGAGTGATGTCGATGTCGACCGGAAACGGGACACCGGTCTTGAGCCGGTCGTGGTGGATCCCCGTCAGCGCGTACGCCTTGGTCACCGGGTCCAGCTCATAGACCCGCACCACCGGGTGCCGGTCGGTGCCGGCCATCTCGACCAGCCAGAAATTCGGGATACCGGCCGCGGCGTACTTCTGCGGCTTGGCGTTGCGGTCGCGGGCCTCGGAGTCGGGGGAGACGACCTCGACGGCGAGGAGGACGTCGGCGGCCTGGAAGCGGGTGAGGTCGGGCCCGGTGACGGCGTCGGCGCGGACGACGGAAATGTCGGGCTCGGGGCCGTTGCGCCGGTCGAGCACCACGGTCATCTCCCGGCGAATCTTCACCCCGGGCGACGCCGTGCTGCGCAGCCCGGCCATCAGCAGATCGATCACCGTGCTGTGGAAATCTCGCTGCGGACTCACGAAAACCAGGCTCCCGTCGATCAGCTCTGTGTGCGGCGGGAGATCGGGCAAGGTGAACAGGTCGTCCACCGTGTATCCGTCCTGGGGCGGCACCGGCCAGCGGCTGCTGTGCCCGGCGATCGGCTCGGCGGTCATGGTTCCTCCCATGGACGGGATTCTTGGCCTGCTCCCCCACGGTAGCGGCCGGAATCGAGCGGCGTCATCGCAAAGAGTGACGCCGGGCCGGTGTCGTGATGTGCTCAGCGCTGGGGTTGCAGTCCCAGGTCCAGTCAGTCACAGACTCGCCTCTGCCTCAGCTTCTTCTCGAATCAGACGGATCTTGGCAATGGCGTCCGTCGGGTCCTGTTCGCCCGCATCCACGATGTGTTCCAACTCGCGGAGTCGTGCGGCGCGCTCCGGGTGCCGCTCGATAGCGATGAACACCGCCCAGGAGTGGATGAACGCGCGTAGCGGGGCGAGGCTCTGGGTCTCCTGCGCGTTCGTCGTCGCTTCGAACAAGTGCTGGGTGAGTGCGGGCACCCTGCTCGGAGCGATGCGGGCGACGGTGGCCCGCAACGCGGCGGGGGTGAGTTCCGGCATAGGGATCAGAGGTCCGCACGGACCGCCGGGCTGCATGCTCACGGTGACCTCCGGTGCGGGTGGATCGGTCTTCGTACCGTACCGGCGGAGCCGTAGGCATGGTGCCTGCTGGCTGTTCACCGGATCGCGTCCGGTGATCCGGCTGCGTGCTGTCGCGCCTCGCTGCTGGTCCAGTGCGTCGCCCGCGTACGTCTCCAACCGTCGTTCTCCAGAATTCGATGTGTCTCATGAGACAGGTCGGCAGTTGGCTTCTGACAACGAGACCTGGCCCCCTGGCAGTGAGATTCGGTCCCACTTGACGATCTTTGGGGTGTCGCCGGGATAAGCGCCAAACCCGCCAGTGGTCTCGGCGGTCAGCCGGGCGGGCTGCGACGGGTGCGCAGCGCCAGTACTAGGCAAACCGTGGTCGCGGCGATGGCGAGTGAAGCGGGCAGACGTGCCCATGAAGTGCTCGCGACCGGCGCTTGGGCGGCGAGCAGCACCACTGCGGTCGCGGCGGCGGCCGCGAGTGCGGGTGTCGCCTGCGGGGGACCGGGCGGGGCGGTGACACCGGCTGTCCAGGCGTCGGTGACGAGCAGGTAGGCGAGCAGCAGGGCGGCGATGCAGGCGACTAGCCAGAGAGGGGGGCCGGTGGCCGCGGCGACCGCGATCGCCGTGGCCGGCAGCACGGTCGTCCTGCGGCGGGCCGCGACGGTCCGCCAGCGCATGGAGGTCGAGACGGGGCGGGCGTCGACCATCGGAGCGGCCCACCACGCGGCCGCCGCCGCCCCCAGGACCAGCATCCTGACCAGCAATGGTGCGTGCAGGGCGGCTGGCGGGTTGCAGGCGGCGACGGCAAGGGCCGTTCCGAGCAGTCGGTCGGTGATGCGGGAGGTGAGACGTGCGATGAGCAGGGCGGCTCGGCTGCCGGCGGGGCGGGGGCCGAGCCTGGCGATCCGGGCGGGGCTGGTGGTCATCGGGTCCCCCTGTGGATGCGGGTGCGGAGCAGCGGCGCGAGGGCGAGGTCGAGGGTCTCGCCGGGCTGGTGGATGACGACCGCGATGCCGCGTTCCATCAAGGCGAAGCGCATGGCGTCGCGGTCGGCCCGCCACAGCCGCAGCGCGAGTTCGGCTTCGGTGTCGCCGGGTTCCACGGCTGGGTCGCCGGTGGGGATCTCGACCACGATCATCGGGTTGGCCCGTCCGCGCACCTGGTGCAGGATGTCGAAAATCCGCTGGTCGGTCAGCGGCGTGATGACGTACACCAGCGCTCCTTCGGGCAACGCGGGCGGTGGGAGCAGGCTGAGTCCCTCCGTGCGGTACGCGCGGTCCTTGCGGACCTCCAGCACACTCTCGACGATGCGGTAGAAGTACCCCTGGCCGCTGCCCGGTTGCAGCCAGCGGGTCGCGCCACCAACCGATACGACGCCGACCCGGTCGTGGGTGCGCAGGTAGGCGCGGACCAGCCCGGCAGCGGCCCGAAAGGTCTCGTCGAGCGTGGACGCGCCGGTGACTGGGTTGACTACGTCGGCGAGCACATCCAGCAGCACCACGGTGTCGACGGTGCGCTCCGCGGCGAACTGGTGGACCTGCAGGGTGCCGCGGCGGGTGGTGGCCGGCCAGTGGATCCGCCGCTGTCGTTCGCCGCGCACATGCGGGTGCACGCCGGTGACCTCGACGCCCTCGCCGCGGTGCGCGGCGGTGTGCTCGCCGAGCCGTTGCGGCAGCCGGACCGGGATGGGCGTGAGACCGGCGTGTTCGGGCAGCGGGAAGACGGCGATCTCACCGAGTTCGGCTCGTACGGTGCGCCGGGCCAGCCCGCCGAGGTCGTAGACGTCGACGTCGACCGTGCCGAGCGTCCAGCGGCCCCAGCGCTGCACGGTCAGGACGAGATCGACTCGGTGCGGACCGACCGCGAGGTGGTCGAGCCGGACCCCGTGACCGAGGGTGACGCCGGGGTCCAGGCGGCCGGTCTCACCGTCGTAGGACACCGTGATCCGCACTGTCACCTGCTCGCCTTCGAAGCACCGCCGCGGCTCCACCTCGGCCTCGGCCGTCACCGCCTCCGGGCACGGCCCGCTCGGCAGGGCGAGGGCGAGCAGCACCAGGGGCGCGGCGGCGAGAGCAAGTACCCAGGGGCGCCCGGTGACCAGCGCGGCGGCCAGCGCGACGACGCCCAACGTGCCCAGCCGCAGGGCGCGTTCACCGGCGCGCCAGCCGGGCGGCGGCGGAGGTTGGGCGGTCACGTCGTGGCGGCCGTCCAGGGCCCGTTGAACGGCGGCGGCCGCTCTGCGGGCCAGCATGGGCTCTGTCATGACGCGATCGGCGTGCGCGGCAAGGTCTGCGGGGCGGGCACGGATTGCACGATCTCGCGCATCACGTCGTCGCCGTCGATCTGCCGGACCCACAGCTCTGGCTTGAGGGTGACCCGGTGCGCGAGAGCCGGCATCGCCACGGACTTGACGTCTTCCGGGGTCACATAGTCCCGCAGGTCCAGGACGGCACGGGCGCGGGCGAGCTGCACCAGGGCCAGGCCGCCGCGTGGAGAGGCGCCGACCTGGATATGAGGGTGGGCCCGGGTGGCGCGGACCAACGCGACGACGTACTCCAGCAGGTCGTCGTCTACCTCGACGCGTTCGACGGCGGCCCGCATGGCCAGCACCTCGCCCGGGCCGCTGAGCGTGCGCAGCACAGCCTCGGGCGCCGCCCGATCGACACGCGCGCGCAGCATGCCTGCCTCCTCGGACGCCGCCAGATAGCCCATGCGAACCCGCAGCAGGAACCGGTCGAGCTGGGCCTCGGGCAGGGTGTACGTGCCCTCGTACTCGATGGGGTTGGCGGTGGCGACGACCACGAAGGGCTTCGGCAGCGACCGGGTACTTCCATCGATGGACACCTGGGACTCGGCCATCGCCTCCAGCAGCGCGGCCTGGGTCTTGGGCGGGGTGCGGTTGATCTCGTCGGCGAGCAGCAGTTGGGTGAAGACCGGTCCGGGCCGGAAGACCATGTCGGCGGTCCGCTGGTCGTAGAACGGAGCTCCGGTGACGTCGGAGGGCAGCAGGTCGGGGGTGAACTGGATGCGGCGGAAGTCCAGGCCGAGAGTGGTGGCGAAGGAGCGTGCCAGCAGCGTCTTCCCGAGTCCCGGCAGGTCCTCGATGAGGACGTGGCCGCCGGCGAGGACGCCGAGCATCACCAGCGCCAGCGGTTCCGCCTTGCCGACCACGGCCGTGCGGATCTCGTCGAGCACGGCCGCAGCCCTTTCGCCCGCCTGTCGGGGAGTCAGGGTGTCGTGGTCCGGAATGGGTTGCGGGCTGGTCACGGTCGGTTCCTCACGGGGCAGGGGTCGGGGTGCGCGGGCTGCGGGGTCGGCCGCAGCGCCACCGGTCAAAGGGCTTCCAGGCGGTCGAGCAGGGAGCGCAGGACGGGCTCGGGGAGTGTGGGCTGCGGAGTGGTCGCCTCGGGATCGATCCACGGCCACAGCTCAGCTCCGACCAGTGCCCGGGCCCGCTGCGGGTTCCGGTACATCGCCACGCCGTGCCGTTCGGCCAGCCGGGCGGCGAACAGCCGCTGCAACTGGGGCCGCATGACGGTGTCGAGGTGCGCTGCGCCGTCGTCCGCGAAGGTGCTGGCAACGATGCGCTGCCATCCGTCGAGGGCCGGGGCCCGGCTGTCCAGCAGGCGCATCGGTTTGCGATAGCCGCTGTCTTGGGCGGCACCGCCCGCGGCATAGCACCCCAGGGCCAGCGCGACTGCGGTGATGAGGGCGAGGCCGGTGGCGGCCGCGGCGGCACCGTCGGCCAGGGCGAGCAGCACTTCACTCGCGACTGCGACGATGCCCAGTACGGCCAGCGAGTGCCGTAGCGAACCGGGCGTTTTGAGTACGGAGTTGACGATGGCCCGTATCCGGGCGGGCGCTTTCATGAGGTACCCGTCACGGCTTCGGGTTCAGGCGTCCGCGAGCGCAGGCCGTCGGCGATATCGGCGAGCGCGGCCGCGGCCCGGTCGCGGTGGCTGCCGTCCATCAGGTGTGTGGAGTAGCGGGCCTCGCGGAACAGCGCGGTGAGCGCGGCGGCGGCCGCCCCCGTGGGCAGGCCGCCGGCGACGGCCCGCTCCAGCAGATCCTGCGGGCTGTCCGAGGCGCGCCGGGTTACGCCGGAGTCGGCGAGCGACTCCTCCATGGCGGCATAGCAGGCGATGACGGCCGCGCGGGCGTCGGTTCCGTCCAGCAGGGCACGGCGCCCGGAGTCCACGGCCTGGGCCAGGCGTTCCCGCTCGTCGTCGAGCGTCGCGTACGTCGCCGGGGCCTCGGGCGCCGGCGGCCGGGTCAGATACCGCCACAGATGCAGCCCTGCGATCATGACGACCACGACAAGCAGGGCGATGCCGAGACCGAGCAGGATGCGCGTCAGCCCGAAGTGCATGCTGTGGCCAGCGTGCCCGGCATGCTGTGCGGGTGGCGGGGTGGGTACCGGGTCTTGCCGCGGGCTGGGAAGCGGTAACGACTCGTGGCCGCCCCCGTGGCTGCTGCCGGATGAACCGAACTGGTGCAGGACCATGACGAGCAGTGGGACGACCAGCGTCGCGGCCAGCAGGACGCGGCTCACGCCGTCAACCATCCGCTGTTCCACCGGGTTGAGTTCCCGGGCGGCGCCTACCTGCTCCTGGTACTTCTCGCGCAGCGCCAAGCCGCCAAGCAGTGACAGCAGGGCGAGGCCGACCACGAGGACGGGGTTGCCGCCGAGCGGCCCACGGCCCTTGGTTAACAGGCCCGTGTCGGGGTGCAGCAGCAGTGCTCCAAGGGCCACTCCGCCCACCACCAACACGGCCAACGCGGCCTGTGCGGCGCCGATCGTGCTGTGCCGCCGTCGCTGCAGCCGCACGCCACCCCCCTCCCTTGTGATCGGCCAGGCCATACGCGCCGTTCCCAGTCACCGGTCGCCGATCCCCGACTTGACGGAATCCTGACACGAGAGGCGCGCCGCTTCATTGCCGATTTACGGCAATCCTTACGGACCTTTTCCTGCCGTCTCTCGGCCACGGCCGGACGGGCACGCAGCGGCGGTGTCCGGCGTGAAGGCGACGCCACACCTGTGTGAGGAGGTGGGTGACCGGGTTGGTCATCATGACGAACAGGCCCGCGAAGAATGCGCGCGTTGCCCACGGAGAAGGCCCCCGAGTGCGCGCGTTGAGGTGTAGCTGAGGGCTGACAAACAAGCGCCTACGGCCTGTAGGGCCAAGGCGTCTTCACTCAGAAATGAAGTGGGCGCGGTCGAGGGGGGTGATGACGGCCGATTGTTTGGTGGCCTGCTCGCGAAGGGCTGTGTTCTCCGCAAGCAAGACGGCGATGACGGTAGCGGCTGCGTCGACCTGGTCCTGGAGTTGCTGTCGCTCTTGCCGGTTGTTCTTGAGTTGGCGGCGAAGGTCAGCGACTTCCCGAGTTTGCCGTTGGTCGTGGAGACTTGCCGGGCTCTGGCCGATATGGTCGTCCCAGTCAGCAAGCACGTCGGTGGCGCGGTTCATGGTGGCTCGGCTGACGCCGGCCTCCCGCCAGAGGTTGTTCTTTGTCAGCTTGCCGTCGGTACGGGCCGGTCGGCCGGTGAAAAGTCGCTCCATAGCTTCCCGCAGTGCCTTCTCGGCCCGTGCAGAGACCTTGAGCTGAGAGGCCTCCCTCATGCGCCCTCTGCCTTCCTGAGCGCGAGTTCGACGTCACGGATCTGTTCGTCGATGGCAGCTCGGCGGTTCGGGGGCAGCCGTGGCTGGTCACGGAGCCGGCTCAGCGAATCGCGCTCGGCCTTCCAGATCGGCAGGTGTTCGGGGGCGATGATGCTGTTGCTGCAGCGTGCGGGCTGGCAGCGGTCGATGAGTGGCCCTCGGTGCCCCGGAGGCACGATGGCATCTTCCAGGCACTTCGCGCCGACGGGGTTGTTCTCGTCCATGGTGCAGTGATTGAGCTTTCCGAACCGGATCGACAGGTGCGTGCGCTTGAGCAGGCCATGTTCGACGCGAACGTCCCCTCGCTGGGCCTTCCCACTCGCTCGGAGGGCTTCGGCCTTCTCCCGGACGGCAGCGAAGGCCAAACGCATCTGGTCAGCGCCGGGCCCGAAGCCGATAGCCTCGCCGCGGCTGTCGGCGTCGAAAAGGTCCCTCACCCGTTCCAACCGACGTTCGGCGATGGCGGTGGTGAGGAGACGGGCCCAGGAGGGATCGTGATCCATATAGCCCTGGGTCCAGCGATTGGCCAGGGCTCGGGTGGCTGCGTGCTTGAGCTGCATCCCGACAGCGATTTCCGATCCAGGATAGTCGCGGGTGAGCATGGCCATGGTCCGGCGGAACATGTGCGGAGTGACCTTGCTGGAAGGGATCTCGGCAAGGCCCGTGCTTCTCCGGTGACGGTTGACGTGCTGGATGAAGCACCTGATGGCGGTCTGGCTGGTGAAGCCACTGCCGTGGAAGCGCGGGGTGACCGCCGCGAAGGCGAGGGTGTCACTCATCGACAGGTGCATGGCGGTCTCGATGGCCTGGGCAACCGGTGCGATGATCCACCAGTGGGCGGTGGGCAAGTCGGGGTCGAGCTTGCGTTTGACCGACTTCACCGCCGGGGTGCCGAAGTACTCGGTGAGAGCCTCTTTGGTGATCTCGCGGATCTCGCGGATCTCGCAGTCACGCATCATCGACAGCGCGGCGACGAAGACGTAGCAGGCATTGCGCAAAGCCAGGCACTCGACCGCGAGTTCGCGGGGCTGGAGACTGTCGTGCCAGGGGCCGCGGCTGCCGTCCGGCTTGGACACCTCGCGCAGTCCGTCGACCAGATTGGTGCGGATGCGGCCCTCGGCAACGAGCCGTTCGGCGGTGGCCCGGCGGGCCAGGCCAGCGCGGTTCTGCTTGGTGAAGAAGGCCATCTTGCGGGACTCGAACCCGATCAGAAAGGTCAGCAGCTGCCAGTTCACGGTTGTTCTCCCCGTGAGCTGGTGCACTGGGACCTTGTTGCCGGGGTCGGCGACCCACGCGGTGAAGCGGGTGTCCGCCTCGGCCGTGGACAGCGGGCGGGCTTCGGCCTGAAGACGGCGCCAGTATTCGAGTGCTCGCAGGATGTCGGGGCCAAAGTCGTTGATGTAGGTCCATGCAGCGCGGACGAGCGGGAACCATGTCTCCGGCCCGATCACCGGGGTTTTCAGTTCGGGGACGGTGGGGTGGTCGACGACGGCGTTCGTGCTGGTGTCGGGCCAGGGATCGCGCATCAGCCCGCTGGCCAGTGTTCCCCGGAAGCGGTGCAGGGTCTTGATCACGTGGACGTGTCCGGTGGCGCTGGCCGCTTCGCCCTGCTGGCAGCGGTGCTCGATGTAGGTCTTGAAGTCGTCGTCGCGCCAGTCGCCGACCCATGGGGGAAGCTGTCGGGAGACGCCGTAGGCGTGCAGGGCTCGCAGGTGTCCGATGCGCTGGGAGACCGTGTGCGGTGCCACCGGGTCGGGCGGAAGATGCAGCCCGTGGGCGAGTACGGCTGGGTGGCGCGGGTTGAACCAGATCATGGCCATCTCGCGGGCCAGGAGATTCCAGTGAGGGTCCAGCTCGCGGAAGATCACGCGGAAGCCGGCGGCAGCCAGGTTCGGGGCCCTGCGGACGGTGCCGTTCAGGTCCCAGCAGCCGGTGTTGCCGAACAGTGGCGGACAGGCGCCTTCCAGGACGGGGTGGGACTGGATGACGGGTTCGTCGTCCCGGAAGATTGAGACGGGCAGGGCGAGCGGCAGGCGGCTGGTCATGCGTCGAACTCCACGTGTGCCGAGAGGGGGAGAGGCAGGGCCGCTGTGCCGTCGGCGATCTGGCGGCGGGCCTGAGCGATCTCTGCGTCGGTGCGGGCCTTGATCGCTTCGGTGACGTTGACGCGGCTCTGTCCCCAGAGCGTGTGGAAGAGCTGAGGCGACAGCCGCAGCTGGAGGCGTTCGAGATGGTCGGAGAAGAGCAGAAGCTGGGGCAGGTTCGAGGGCAGTACGAACGCGTTGCGGCATTCGAGGCAGCGGGTGGGGGCGACCGGGCAGAGCTGGCCGGCGCGTCCGTAGGGAGAGGCGAAGGGGTCCCTGCAACTGGAGACGCCCATGTCGAGCTGCCCGGTACGAAGCTGTTCGACCTCTTCCTCCGACAGCCCCAGGGCCTCGGCAGAACCCGGCTGGCCCAGCGACTGCTCGGCTTCCTCGCCCAGCACGACGGGACCGGCCACCGCTTTGTCGAGCCAGCACGTCTGCGCTGCGGTGATTACGCTGCCGGCGATCACCTTCAAGGTCGTGCCGTGCGCGTAGTGGCGGTGGAAGGTCTGGACCGAGTGGTCGTCGGCGATGTCACTAACGCGGCCCTTGAAGGTGATGGCCTTCTCGACCTTGCTGGACTTGCGCAGACGCCGGATGTCCGGCTGGCCGTCGACTGACAGCCCTCGCTCTCGCAGCCAGCCGGCGAAGGTCGACGTCCGGTCGAGCCTGGCGGGCGTGACCTGCGGCCAAAACATTGCCGCCCGCAGGAACAGCGGGATGGGGGAGATGCCGAACCGCTCGGCCAGCGGCCTGTTCAGTTCCAGCAGCCGACGGCAGATCTCCCCGGCATCGAGCCGGGGCCGGGCCGGGTGCAGCAGAGCCGGGCTCTCCGCCTCCGGTGTGCTGAATGCCTGGCGCATTCGGGCACGGGCCCGACCCTTGCTGAAGTCGATGGTCACGCTGGAGGAGCCGAACTCGATGTCGTGCTCGGTGAGCGCGGCCACTTCCTCCGGGGCCCGGCCAGTGGCTGCCATCAGCAAGATCCGATAAGCCTGCAGATCGGAGTTGTGCAGGAACAACTGCCTCACCAGGCCCCTGACGACAGCAACCTTGGCGGCGACCGGCTGGGTGCCGGCCGGTGCCAGCTGCCGCAGGCTCACCGGCATGTCCCGCCAGGACGGAAGAGCCTTGCTGATCTCCGTGCAGTTCAGGGCATCGTGGGCGATCACCCACAGGAGGTTGGCCTCCTCGGTCCAGCCGCCCTCGCGTGGATCACGGCCGCGGGCCACGAGGTCCCAGCCGCGAGCGAGGCGTCTCTCGACGTCCAAGCGGGCGGCCCATGCGGCCTGGACAATCTTCTTCCTGTCGGCCCGGGAGAACTCGTCCAGCTCAGTGGTCTCCCCCCGACGCAATCCCAGGGCGCCTTCGAGCCAGCCGTGCAAGTGCCCAGCAACCACACGCTCGGCGTGGAGCGACCGCCGCCCGATCAGTGTCCTCAGCCGACCCGCATGCCAGGCCGGACTTCGCGAGCCGGGCCTGTGCCGGGAGGGCAGCAGACGGACCCATTCCGTCACCGCGTGATGCAGGTCCGGTTCGGTTCCCGCCAGACTCGCCAGGTGCGGCCGGGGGACCGTGGCATCGACGTGCGTGCAGAACGCCTCGATCGTCTGACGGTAGTGCGTCGCCGACGTCGGCCCGTAACGGGCGTCCTCCACCAACTCCACCCACTCATCCGCGAGTTCCCCGGCCAGCTTCGCGCAGGTGAAGCGTGCCGGATCGAACGTCACCGTCCGAGGGCGGCCCTGACCGTCGACCGTCGACACCCCGCGAACGCCGACCCGGGCCGGGGCCGCAGGGCGAGGAACAGGAGCGGGGAAATCACGGGTGTAATGGCCGCGACGGGGCATGGCCAGCGTCCTCCAAGTCCATCAGGCTGCGGGCGATCGTGATGTAGGAGGCACCGCCGGCGGCCGTCCACTCGCGGAAGGCGTCATCGACCTCCCGTATCGGGTCCTTCAGGTAGCGGATGTAGCGGTAGGTGGTCGACGGGTGCGCGTGGCCAAGACGGCGCTGCACCACCAGCAGCGGATTGCCAGTCATGTGGTCCAGCAGCGTGGACATCGGCAGCCCCTGATCCTCAGCGTCGTTCAGGGCTTCCCGCGTCAGAAAGATCAAGAGCCGCAAGGCGAAGGTGTGCCGAAGGTCGTGATAGACCCAGCACCGCCTGGGCAGCACCGGCGCCTGCCGGTCGCCAGCCCACGCCTTTATCCGGTCCCAGGCCCTCCAGCGGGTCTTGTCCCAAGCCGAGAAGGTGAGCATCTTGCCGCCCTGACCGATGAACAGCGCCAGCGGATCCAGGCCGTCACCGGTCTCCAGCACCGCCAGACGTCGCAGGTCCGGCTTCATGTTCTTGATCGTGCGCGTGATCGTCCGGCCGTCGAGCACCCCGCGGACCCTCGTGCCGTCGGCCTCCAGGCGCTGGATCACGAACAGCTCTCGGTGCCGCCGTCGAAGTGAGCGCTGGGCCTTCGCCACGATCTCCGGACGTTCGAGCAGCAGGTAGGGATCGAGCAGTTCCATCGGGTCCGGCGCGACATAGACCGAGCGCGGCCGTCCGAACTTGGCGCAAGCCTTCAGCTCGACGTCCGCGAACGCCGGCCGCAGGCCATCTACCAGACCGACCTCGGGCAGGAGCAAAGTGGACCACTCCTGGATCCGCATCCCCGTCATCAGCGCCAGTTCGCAGGCAGCGCGGTTTCGGTGCGGCCGCCAGCCCCGGAACGAGACATCCAGCCCGGCGTCCGGAGCCAGTCCCCCGAATCCGACGTCCCTCAGGTAAAGGTACTGGTCAAGCTCCATGTGCCGTACGCGCAGGTCAGGGCGGATTCTGCTGGCGAGGTTGTCACGCTGCGGTGTCGCCCGCCAGGGCTGCCGGGTGACGACACCGATCCGGATCAGATACCGGTAAAGAGACTCGATGGCGGCCCAGTCCCGGTCCCAGGCGGCGTCACCGACCACCTCCTCTGCCTCGTCCTGCCGCCACAGACGAAACTCCCGAAGGTCTGTCTCCGTGACTGACTGCAGATCCCTCTCACGGGCCAGCAGGAAGTGCAGCAGCATCAGCACGGAGTACGCGTACGAACGCATCGTCTTGGCGTCCTTGCGTTCCAGCGCCAGCGACCGGAACCACGATGACACCGGCTCGACCGGTCGCATCGCCTCATCCAGCAGGATCGGCGTACCCGAAGGCACCAGACGCCGGGTGAACAGAGCTGACAGCTCTGCCTGACTCAATCCAGCGACCTGGCCGACCTTCCAGACCTTCCGCTGGTCGGTGAAGAACAGCTGCACGTGACCCCACAGGCATGCGTCACCACTCTGGCAACGTGCAGTCTTTCGGTGCCGGTCGGAGGTGTGCTGGGAGATGCCGCGATGTCACTCGGATGAGACAACTTCAAGTGTCTGGAGAACCGGTCGGTGATCACGTACGCCCCGGAGTAGAAGCCCTTCGGCGCGGCCGGGTCGGCCAGGCCGGCCCTCCAGCGCCGTCGCTCACAGCACATCGACGTTCGTGCCGGAGAGCCGGTTACGACAGTCGAGCACATACGGCGCGTGCTCAAGGACCGTCGCGTAGTCGAATTCCGCATGGTCGATGCGCTCGGGGCTGAAGCCGACGTGGAAGTCCGCGCCCGCGGTCAGGCCGGACGCCTTCTCCAAGATCGGTAACACCAGCTCCTCGGTGGTACCGGGGTAGGTCGTGGACTCCAGGACCACGGTCGCGCCGAGGTGCAGGTGCTCGCCCAGCGTCTGGGCGCAGGACTCGACGTAGGTCAGGTCGGGCACCCCGTCCCGGAGCGGGGTCGGCACGGTGATCGCCGCGATGTCGAACCGGGGCAGCGCGGCGGCTTCGGCGGTCACGGAGTAGGCCCCGGAGTCCAGCACTGCGCGGAGCCGCGCGGACGCCACGTCCTCCACGTACGACTCGCCAGTGGCGATCTGCTGGACGCGGTGCGGGTCCACGTCGTAGCCGACGACACGGTGGCCCACCTCTGCGGCGCGTACGGCAAGCGGCAGGCCCACGTAGCCCTGACCAGCGACAACAACATACATGGCAACTCCTCGTACGACCGCAGTGCTTGAATGGACCGTCGTCTCCGGCCAAGAAGGAGAAGCTGTGCCCCTGGTTTCTGTCGTGATGCCCGTGTACAACTCGGCAGCGACTCTCGGCGCAGCGATCCGGTCGGTGCTCACGCAGACCCACAGCGACCTGGAGCTTCTGGTCACCGACGACAAGTCTTCCGATGACTCCATGGACCTGCTCATGGAATTCGCTCGGCAGGACAAGCGCGTCCTGCCGGAGTCGGCACCCGAACGGGGCGGTGCAGGCCGGGCACGCAACCTCGCTGTCGAACGGGCCAGGGGGGATTACGTCGCCTTTCTTGACAGTGACGACATGTGGCTTCCAGAGAAGATTGAGCGGCAAATCGACTTCGCTGCGACGGCGAATGCGCCTTTGACGTTCACCTCCTACTACAAGATGGACGCCGACTACGACGGCGAGAGCACCGATTTCATCCCGAATGGGCGGATGGTCCGGGCGCGAGAACACGTGGACTACCGCGCGATGCTGGTCCAGGATCACATCGGGGCTCTGACCGCCATGTACGACCGCACCGTCCTTGGCAAGAGGCTGATGCCGGAGATGCCTAAGCGACAGGACTACGCCCTGTGGTTGTCGATCATGCGTGATGGCGTTGACGCCCGGGGCCTTCCCGAGCCGCTGGCGGTGTATAGGTCCCACCGTGCGGGATCGCTGTCCTCCAACAAGCTGTCGCTCGTCCCGTACAACTGGTCGCTGTACCGCGAACACGAGCGGCTGTCGGTTCCCCGGGCGTCGCGGGCGCTGGCCGGCGCTGTGTGGCACTCGCTGCGTAAGTCGCGGATCTAGGGCTCTCAGCGAGACCCGGCCCTGCGCGCCCTGGAGCGCGCACAGGCCGTGTACGACAAGGCCGACCCGGCAGAGTGGCGCCCGACATCGATGGACTTCTACACCCTCGGCGAACTGGACGGCCTGACCGGCATCGCCTACCTGAGGATCGGGCAGCCCGACAAGGCCGAGTATCACCTCTACCGCAGTCTGGCCGCGCTCCGCCGTGACCAACACCGAAACCGCGCGTACTACCTCGCGCACGTCGCCTTCGCGCAACTCGACCAGGGCGACGCCGAGCAGGCATGCGCCACCGCCGCCACCGTGACCCCGCCGCCCGGCTCTACCTCGGCGGGCCGCATCCCCCACCTGCTCGACACCTTCACCGACCGGTTGGGCGCCATGGCACCCGGCGCCGCCGTCACCCGCGAATGGAACGCCCGCCGCGCCGCCGCCTGATCTGGAAGGAACCCGTGACCACCACGCCCGCCGTCGAAATGCGCCGCTACGGCCTCGACGACCTGACCGACGACCTCCGCCAGACGCTCACCGACGTCTATGCGGAGGTGTACGCCGACCGGCTGTCAGACCCGTTCTTCGACATCCCGCGCTTCCTTGACCGACTGGAAGGCCACACCTCCCGCCCCGGCTGGGAGGTCGTCATGGGCTACGCGGACGGCGAACCCGTCGGATACGCCTACGGCTCCCCACTGCCCGAGCGCACCCGCTGGTGGGCCGGAATGCTCAAGCTCCTGCCCGAGGAGATGACCGACGAGACAGGCGGCACGCGCACCCTCGCTCTGTTCGAACTGATGGTGCGCCAGTCATGGCGCAAGACCGGCACCGCCCACCGCATCCACGAAGAGCTGCTGTCCGGGCGCCCCGAGGAACGCGTGACCCTCCTCGTCGAGCCCACCCACCCCAAGGTCAAAACCCTGTACGAGGCATGGGGGTACGAGGACATCGGCGACCAGCAGCCGTTCCCCGACGCACCCGTATACGCCACGATGCTCCGTCAGCTCCGTCAGCTCCGTCAGCTCCGCACAGCACAGCCGCACGCATCTGGGACGACTTCCTGAACACCACGTGGAAGAGGGCCGCCATGCCGCTGACCGGCCGCGACCATGGCGGGCCGCTCCTCAGGGGACGGCCGTCTGGGCCGCTCCCGGAGACCCGGACCTGAGGACGGCGCTACAGCTGCCCCGTTCGAACTGTTCCGGCCGACCGGTCGGGCCAGCCCTCGACCGCCCGCCCCCCTCAACTCTTGCGGTGCCCCATCAGCCGCGGCTTCGATTCCAGGTTCTCCAGGCCGTGCCAGGCCAGGTTCACCAGATGGGCGGCGACCTCCGCCTTCTCCGGCTTGCGGGCGTTGACCCACCACTGGCCGGTCAGGGCGACCATGCCGACCAGTGCCTGCGCGTACAGCGGGGCCAGCTTCGGGTCGAAGCCGCGGGCCTTGAACTCCAGGCCCAGGATGTCCTCCACCTGGGTGGCGATGTCGCTGATGAGGGAGGCGAAGGTGCCCGTCGACTGGGCGACGGGGGAGTCGCGGACCAGGATGCGGAAGCCGTCCGTGTACGTCTCGATGTAGTCGAGCAGGGCGAACGCGGCCTGCTCCAGGAGTTCGCGGGGGTGGCCGGCGGTCAGGGCGCTCGTGACCATGTCGAGGAGTTGGCGCATCTCGCGGTCGACCACGACGGCGTACAGGCCCTCCTTGCCGCCGAAGTGCTCGTAGACGACCGGTTTGGAGACGCCGGCCCGGGTCGCGATCTCCTCGACCGAGGTGCCCTCGAAGCCCTTGTCGGCGAAGAGGGTGCGGCCGATGTCCAGCAGCTGCTCGCGGCGTTCCTTGCCGGTCATCCTCACCCGGCGGGTACGCCGGGCAGAGGGGGGACGGTTGTTCTCGCTACTGGTGCTGGAGTTGGTCGCCACGTCGTCAATCATGCCGCGTCGGCGCGCGCGGGGTCGCGCCGGGAGTCGATGCGGGCGGAGTCGGGCCAGCGCACGTCGTATGCCCAGCCCAGTTTCTCGAACCAGCGGATCAGTCGGGCGCTCGAATCGATCTGGCCCTTCATCACGCCGTGGCGCGCGCTCGTCGGGTCCGCGTGGTGCAGGTTGTGCCAGGACTCGCCGCAGGACAGGACCGCGAGCCACCACACATTTCCGGACCGGTCGCGGGACTTGAAGGGGCGCTTGCCGACCGCGTGGCAGATGGAGTTGATCGACCAGGTGACGTGGTGCAGCAGGGCCACCCGTACGAGAGAGCCCCAGAAGAAGGCGGTCGCCGCGCCCCACCACGACATCGTCACCAGACCGCCGACCAGCGGCGGAAGCGCCAGCGACATGATCGTGAAGGTGAGGAAGTGGCGGGAGATCCCGCGGATCGCGGGGTCCTTGATCAGGTCGGGGGCGTACTTCTGCTGCGGGGTCCGCTCCTCGTCGAACATCCAGCCGATGTGCGCCCACCAGAGACCTTTCATCAGGGCGGGGAGGGTCTCGCCGAAACGCCACGGCGAGTGCGGGTCGCCCTCCGCGTCGGAGAAGCGGTGGTGCTTGCGGTGGTCGGCCACCCAGCGCACCAGCGGGCCCTCCACGGCCAGTGAACCCGCGACGGCCAGGGCGATGCGGAGCGGGCGCTTCGCCTTGAAGGAGCCATGGGTGAAGTAGCGGTGGAAGCCGATCGTGATGCCGTGGCAGCCGATGAAGTACATCGCCACGAGCAGACCCAGATCGAGCCGGCTCACGCCTCGGCCCCAGGCCAGCGGCACCGCGGCGACCAGAGCCACGAACGGCACCACGATGAACAGCAGAAGGGCGATTTGTTCGATCGACCGTTTGCTGTCCCCGCCGAGCGTGGCGGAGGGAAGGGCCTGACCGTCGGCCGTCGATGGCTGAGTGTCGTCGATCACAGCGGGGCTGGTGTTCATGGGGAGTCCCCTGAGGATGAGGAATGCGACGGATAGCTTTGACTACGCATCCGTAACCTACGGCTACGTAAGTACAGCAGCGCGGAGGCCCGCTGCACGAGAGCGTGACGGGCCGCCCGTGACAGGGAAACCCGATCGGGGCACCAGCGGCGCCGACGGCGTGGACACCTATCCTGGTGGGGTCGGACAGCGCGGTCCGCACTCTGCTTTCCCGGGGTGGCGTCAGCACCGCTGCCGGCCGCGGCCCGGGAGATCCACGTGCCCGCCCGTCTCCCACCGCCACCCCTGCTGGGAGTCGCTACGCGACACACCTCCTCATTCACTGCAAGGAGCCGCACACTGTGAGCAGTGCCGACCAGACCCCCGCCGCCAGCCCCGAGCTGCGCGCCGACATCCGCCGCCTCGGTGATCTGCTGGGCGAGACCCTCGTACGCCAGGAGGGCCAGGAACTCCTCGACCTCGTCGAGCGGGTGCGCGCCCTGACCCGCACCGACGGTGAGGCCGCGGCCGAACTCCTCGGCGACACGGACCTGGAGACCGCCGCGCAGCTCGTGCGCGCCTTCTCCACCTACTTCCACCTCGCCAACGTCACCGAGCAGGTCCACCGCGCCCACGAAATGCGTGACCGGCGCGCCGCCGAGGGCGGTCTCCTCGCCCGTACCGCCGACCGGCTGAAGGACGCCGACCCGGTCCACCTGCGCGAGACCGTCAAGAACCTGAACGTAAGGCCCGTCTTCACCGCGCACCCGACCGAGGCCGCGCGGCGCTCCGTGCTGAACAAGCTCCGCCGCATCGCCGAGCTGCTGGAGACGCCCGTCATCGACGCCGACCGGCGCCGCCAGGATCTGCGACTCGCCGAGAACATCGACCTCATCTGGCAGACCGACGAGCTGCGCGTGGTCCGGCCCGAGCCGGCCGACGAGGCCCGTAACGCCATCTACTACCTCGACGAACTGCACATGGGCGCCGTCGGGGACGTACTGGAGGACCTGGCGGCCGAGCTGGAGCGGGTCGGTGTCGAACTGCCCGCGGGCACCCGTCCCCTCACCTTCGGTACGTGGATCGGCGGCGACCGCGACGGCAACCCCAATGTGACGCCCGCCGTCACCCGGGAGGTGCTGATCCTCCAGCACGAGCACGGCATCACCGACGCGCTGGAACTCGTCGACCACCTGCGCGGACTGCTCTCCAACTCCATCCGCTACACCGGTGCCACCGACGAGCTGCTGACCTCGCTCCAGGCCGACCTGGAACGCCTCCCCGAGATCAGCCCGCGCTACAAGCGGCTGAACGCCGAGGAGCCGTACCGCCTCAAGGCCACCTGCATCCGGCAGAAGCTCGTCAACACCCGCGAGCGCCTCGCCGGCGGTACCCCGCACCGTCCCGGCTGCGACTACCTCGGCACCGCCGAGCTCATCGCCGATCTGAAGCTCATCCAGACCTCACTGCGCGAGCACCGCGGCGGCCTGTTCGCCGACGGGCGGATGGACCGCACGATCCGTACGCTCTCCGCGTTCGGCCTGCAGCTCGCCACCATGGACGTACGCGAGCACGCGGACGCCCACCACCATGCCCTCGGCCAGCTCTTCGACCGGCTCGGCGAGGAGTCCTGGCGCTACGCCGACATGCCGCGCGACTACCGGCAGAAGCTGCTCGCCAAGGAGCTGCGCTCGCGCCGCCCGCTCGCCCCGACCCCGGCCCCGCTGGACGCCGCGGGCGAGAAGACCCTCGGCGTCTTCCACACCGTCAAGGAAGCCTTCGAGCGGTTCGGCCCCGAGGTCATCGAGTCGTACATCATCTCGATGTGCCAGGGCGCCGACGACGTCTTCGCGGCCGCAGTCCTGGCCCGCGAGGCCGGACTGATCGATCTGCACGGCGGCTGGGCCAAGATCGGCATCGTCCCGCTCCTGGAGACCACCGACGAGCTGCGCGCCGCCGACGTCATCCTCGACGAGATGCTCGCCGACCCGTCGTACCGCCGTCTCGTCTCGCTGCGCGGCGACGTCCAGGAGGTCATGCTCGGGTACTCCGACTCCTCCAAGTTCGGCGGCATCACCACCTCGCAGTGGGAGATCCACCGGGCGCAGCGCCGACTGCGTGACGTCGCGCACCGCTACGGCGTACGGCTGCGGCTCTTCCACGGCCGCGGCGGCACCGTCGGCCGCGGTGGCGGCCCCTCGCACGACGCGATCCTCGCGCAGCCATGGGGCACCCTCGAAGGCGAGATCAAGGTGACCGAGCAGGGCGAGGTCATCTCCGACAAGTACCTCATCCCGGCGCTCGCCCGGGAGAACCTGGAGCTGACCGTCGCGGCCACCCTCCAGGCCTCCGCGCTGCACACCGCACCCCGCCAGTCCGACGAGGCCCTGGCCCGCTGGGACGCGGCGATGGACACCGTCTCCGACGCCGCGCACGCCGCATACCGCAGGCTGGTCGAGGACCCGGACCTGCCCGCGTACTTCTTCGCCTCCACCCCGGTCGACCAGCTCGCCGAGCTGCACCTCGGGTCGCGTCCGTCGCGGCGTCCGGACTCGGGCGCCGGTCTGGACGGCCTGCGGGCCATCCCGTGGGTCTTCGGCTGGACCCAGTCGCGGCAGATCGTGCCCGGCTGGTACGGCGTCGGCTCCGGGCTCAAGGCGCTGCGCGAGGCCGGTCTGGACACCGTTCTGAACGAGATGCACGAGCAGTGGCACTTCTTCCGGAACTTCATCTCGAACGTGGAGATGACGCTCGCCAAGACCGACCTGCGGATCGCCCGCCACTATGTCGACACACTTGTCCCGGACGAGCTGAAGCATGTCTTCGCCGACATCGAGGCCGAGCACGCGCTCACGGTCCAGGAGGTTTTGAGGGTCACCGGCGGCTCCGAACTGCTCGGCACCAGCCCGGTGCTCCAGCAGACCTTCGCCATCCGGGACGCCTACCTGGACCCGATCTCCTATCTGCAGGTCTCGCTGCTGGCCCGCCAGCGCGAGGCGGCGGCACGCGGTGAGGAAGCCGACCCGCTGCTCGCCCGGGCCCTGCTGCTCACCGTGAACGGTGTCGCCGCGGGTCTGCGCAACACCGGCTGAGCCCCCGGACACGGGTGCGGCCCTGCTCAGAGGGCGAAGAACGTCGCCACCAGCAGGGTCGCGCCCGCGATCCCGGTGCCCCAGGCGATCCGGGGCAGCCGCAGACCGCCGCCGATGACCAGGGCGGCCAGCAACAGCGCACCGCCCAGCGGCACCCAGGCATGCAGGAAGCCGGCGGTTCCGGTGCGCACGACGTCGTCCGTGCCGGGCTTCACGACGACGGGGAAGCTGTCGCCCCTCCCCGCCGCGACGGAGTTCTCGATCGTCACCCGGCCACGCGCGGCGGCCTGTCCGGACGGTGCGAACGGTCCGGTGCAGACATCGGCGCCGCAGCCCGTGACGGTCATCGTGCCGTGCTCGCGGCCCTTGGCCAGAACGATGTGGTGCGCCGAACTCCAGGAGGACAGCACACCCGCGACGAGCAGCAGCAGGACGACACAGCTCATGGCGGCGCTGCGGGCGTAGACCAGGGCGCGGTGGGAGGATCTCCGCTTCATGGGGAGCGATCCTTGGGCAGAGCGACGCCCCGGGTCAACTTATGGCCGAAAAACGCCGGGGTACCGGCGGGAATGCCAGAGTTGTGTGCGCCGCGACCGTGGTTGCGGATGTCAGGAGTTGTACGCGCTCTGCGCGCGCTCCAGACCCTCCGCGAGCAGGCACTCCACCGAGTCGGCGGCCCGGTCCACGAGGTAGGCGAGCTCCTTGCGCTCGGTGGACGAGAAGTCCTTTAGCACGAAGTCCGCGACCTGCATCCGGCCCGGCGGCCGGCCGATCCCGAACCGGACCCGGTGGTAGTCGGCGCCCATCGACTTGGTCATCGACTTGAGCCCGTTGTGCCCGTTGTCGCCGCCGCCCAGCTTCAGCCGGAGCGTCCCGTAATCGATGTCCAGCTCGTCATGGATCGCCACGATGTGGTCGGTCGGCACCTTGTAAAAGTCGCGCAGCGCGGTGACGGGGCCGCCGGACAGGTTCATGTACGACATCGGCTTGGCCAGGATCACCCGGCGGTTCTCCGGTCCCGGCGGGCCCATGCGGCCCTCGACGACCTGTGCCTGGGCCTTCTGCGCCCGCTTGAACTTCCCGCCGATCCGCTCGGCGAGCAGGTCGGCGACCATGAAGCCGACATTGTGCCGGTTCGCCGCGTACTCGGGACCGGGGTTGCCGAGGCCCACGATGAGCCAGGGTTCGGTGGCGTCGGACATCTGCGCTCGGTCTCCTCGCGTACGGATGGTTCCGGATGGCCCGGTTAAGACCGACCGGCACATGGGGGGCGGCGTCGCGGGGCTGGGCACGCACATCTGCCGCGTTGTCGTCAATCACCAACACTCCGCGTTGGCTCAATCCTCCGCCTTGCAGCTGCACGCACCCAGCCCCGCTCCTACTCCCACCCCCCATGTGCCGGTCGGTCTGAAGGGAAACGGGGCGGCGGGCCCCCGAAGAAGGAACCGCCGCCCCGTCAGTGAAGCAGGGAAGGCGAGGCTCAGGCCTCGGTGCCCTCGCCCTCGGCGGTCGGCTCCTCGGCCTGCGCGGCGACGACCTGGAGCACGACGGCGTCCTCGTCACCGGCCAGCACGGAGCCCTTGGGCAGCGGGATGTCCTTGGCGAGGACGGACGCACCGGCGTCCAGGCCCGCGACGGAGACCGTGACGGACTCGGGGATGTGGGTGGCCTCGGCCTCGACGAGCAGGGTGTTCTGCACGTACTCCAGGAGGTTGCCGCCCGGGGCCAGGTCGCCCTCGGCGTGCACGGCGATCTCGACGTTGACCTTCTCGCCGCGCTTGACGGTCAGCAGGTCGACGTGCTCGATGTTGCCCTTGAGCGCGTTGCGCTGAATGGCCTTCGGGATGACCAGGGCGTCCTTGCCGTCGATCTCCAGGCTGATCAGGACGTTGGCGGTCTTGAGCGCCATCATCAGCTCGTGACCCGGCAGGGTGATGTGAGCCGGCTCGGCACCGTGGCCGTAGACGACCGCGGGGACCAGGTTGGCGCGGCGGGTGCGACGGGCAGCGCCCTTGCCGAACTCGGTACGGGCCTGGGCGGCGAGCTTGACCTCAGCCATGACTGCACTCCTCGTATGGTGACGAAATCTGGACGGTCACCCGGCCCACGACAGGCCTGCTACGAAGAGCGCGTCGATAACGGATCGCCGTACACATGAGTACGGCCTCCCTCGCCGAGCAACTCGCTGAGTCTACCCGGCGGGGAGGCCGCACCCAAAGTGGATCTTCCGTGCTGTGCTGCTTACTGCTCTTCGAAGAGGCTGGTGACCGAGCCGTCCTCGAAGACCTCGCGCACCGCGCGGGCGATCATCGGGGCGATCGAGAGCACCGTGAGCTTGTCGAGCTCCAGCTCACCGGGGGTCGGCAGGGTGTCCGTGAAGACGAACTCGCTGACCTTCGAGTTCTTCAGACGGTCCGCGGCCGGGCCGGAGAGCACACCGTGGGTGGCCGTCACTATGACGTCCTCGGCGCCGTGCGCGAACAGGGCGTCGGCGGCGGCGCAGATGGTGCCGCCGGTGTCGATCATGTCGTCGACCAGGACGCAGACCCGGCCCTTGACGTTGCCGACGACCTCGTGGACGGTCACCTGGTTGGCGACGTCCTTGTCCCGGCGCTTGTGGACGATGGCGAGGGGGGCGTCCAGGCGGTCGCACCAGCGGTCGGCGACGCGCACGCGGCCGGCGTCCGGGGAGACGATCGTCAGCTTCGAGCGGTCGACCTTGGCACCGACGTAGTCGGCGAGGATCGGCAGCGCGAAGAGGTGGTCGACCGGGCCGTCGAAGAAGCCCTGGATCTGGTCGGTGTGCAGATCGACGGTGAGGATGCGGTCGGCACCCGCCGTCTTCATCAGGTCGGCGATCAGGCGGGCCGAGATCGGCTCGCGGCCACGGTGCTTCTTGTCCTGGCGGGCGTAGCCGTAGAACGGCACGATCACCGTGATGGAGCGGGCTGACGCGCGCTTCAGCGCGTCCAGCATGATCAGCTGCTCCATGATCCACTTGTTGATCGGAGCCGTGTGGCTCTGCATCAGGAAGCAGTCGGCGCCGCGGGCGGACTCCTGGAAGCGGACGTAGATCTCACCGTTGGCGAAATCGAAGGCCTTCGTCGGCACGAGGCCGACACCCAGTTGGTGTGCAACCTCCTCGGCCAGCTCGGGGTGGGCGCGGCCGGAGAAGAGCATCAGTTTCTTCTCGCCGGTCGTCTTGATCCCGGTCACAGCACAGTCTCCTCAGACGTGTTTCTGGCGCTGCACGCATGTGTCCCGATGTGCAACGAGCCAGCCGAAATGGGGTGAGCATCTATCACGGTACGCCGTGCACGGCGTACCTGTTTCCGGTCAGCTTTCGCCGTCGTGCTCCGACGCGGCGGACTGAGCCGCCTGTGCGGCGGCGCTTCCCGGACGCTTGCGGGCCACCCAGCCCTCGATATTCCTTTGCTGGCCACGGGCGACGGCCAGCGAACCGGGCGGCACGTCCTTGGTGATGACTGAGCCGGCCGCGGTGTAGACGCCGTCCCCGACCGTGACGGGCGCCACAAACATATTGTCCGACCCGGTACGGCAGTGGGAGCCGATCACGGTGTGGTGCTTGGCCACACCGTCGTAGTTCACGAAGACGCTGGCGGCACCGATGTTGGTGTGGTCGCCGATCGTCGCGTCGCCGACGTAGCTCAGGTGCGGGACCTTGGTGCCCTCGCCGATCGTGGCGTTCTTCATCTCCACGTACGTACCGGCCTTGGCTTTCGGGCCGAGCTTGGTGCCGGGCCGCAGATAGGCGTACGGGCCGACCGTCGCGCCCTCGCCGACCTCGGCCCGGTCCGCGACCGTGTTGTCCACGCGTGCGCCCGCGTGGACGACGGTGTCCGTGAGCCGGGTGTTGGGGCCGACCTCGGCGTCCTCGGCGAGATGCGTGGTGCCGAGCAGCTGGGTGCCCGGGTGCACGATCGCGTCCCGCTCGTAGGTGACGGTGGCGTCGATCAGAGTGGACGCAGGGTCCACGACGGTCACACCGGCCAGCATGGCCCGCTCCAGCAGCCGCTGGTTCAGCAGACGCCGGGCCTCGGCCAGCTGGACCCGGTTGTTGATGCCGAGGATTTCGCGGTGGTCGTCGGTGACACAGGCGCCGACCCGGTGTCCGGCCTCGCGCAGGATGGAGAGCACATCGGTGAGGTACTCCTCGCCCTGGCTGTTGTCGGTACGGACCTTGCCGAGGGCGTCCGTGAGCAGCCGGCCGTCGAAGGCGAAGACCCCGGAGTTGATCTCCCGGATCGCGCGCTGGGCGTCGGTGGCGTCCTTGTGCTCGACGATCTCGGTGACCGCGCCACTGGCCGGGTCGCGGACGATCCGGCCGTAGCCGGTGGAGTCAGGGACCTCGGCGGTCAGCACGGTGACGGCGTTCGAGTCGGCCGTGTGGGTGGCGGCGAGTGCGGTGAGCGTCTCGCCGGAGAGCAGCGGGGTGTCGCCGCAGACGACGATCACGGTGCCCTCGACGGTCCCGCCGAGCCCGTCGAGACCGACGCGCACCGCGCTTCCGGTGCCCCTCTGCTCGGCCTGGTAGGCGGTCCGCAGGCGGTCGTCGACGGCGGTGAGATGCGCGGTGACCTGTTCGCTCTCGTGGCCGACGACCACGACGAGGTGCTCTGGGTCCAGTTCGCGGGAGGCGGTGACGACATGTCCGACGAGCGAGCGCCCGGAGATCTCGTGCAGAACCTTGGGGGTCTTCGACTTCATACGGGTGCCCTCACCCGCTGCGAGGACGACGACGGCTGCCGGGCGTTCGGAGCTCACGGAAATGCCCTTCGGCTTCGGGTGGTGGACACCCGAAGGATACCGGGGCACCTGTGGGCCGACATGGGTGCGGGCCCCGACCGTGGTAGTCGGGGCCCGCAACCGTGGGCTCCCGGGGAAGGAATCGAACCCTCATTCAATGGACCAAAACCATTTGTCCTGCCTTTAGACGACCCGGGATGGTCTGCCCTTTATGTCCGAGTTCGATGATCGACTCGTTCGGCAGCCCCTACTATGCCGTACCACCAGCCTTCGATGCGACGCTACGGGTCGGCGTTTTTGAGAACACGCACGACAAGGCAACCTCGGTAGTCCTCACCGACGTTCTTGCGGTTCGTCCTCGGACGGTGTGTCTTGACCGTGGTCCTGCCGGACGATGCGCTGCCGGCGCCGGTGAGATCGATCCAGTACCACTCGGCTTCAGTCACGTCCGCCGTAAGCGCCGGTCTCCTCCGCCGCGTCCTTGCCTGTGGTGTCCGTCATACGACGAGCGTTGTTCGGAATACGGACGTCCGGGTTGAAAGCGCGGCCGATTCGCTATTTCGGGCGATCAAGGATCGTTTCGTCTCGGTTCGAACGCGGCACGTGGTGCAGCGGTCGCCCGAAAATGAGGTGCGCCCGCCCGTAGGCTGGACGGCATGACCGCAACGGGGGCATACCGGGAAGCCGCGGGTACGACCACCCGCGGCTATTGGTGGTGGGAACGGCGGCGCAGTGTCGTCCTGGACGTGGGGCTGGCGCTCCTGTCGGCGCTGGAATGCGCACTGGAGGGGGTGGGGTTCGCCGGGGGTACCGGGCTGCCGGTGCCGGTCGGCGTCGTGTTCGGGCTGCTCGCGGGGGCCGTACTGGTGGTGCGGCGGCGCTGGCCGATCGCCGTGGTGCTGGTGTCGATCGCGATGACGCCCGCCGGGATGGGCTTCCTGATGGGCCTGGTCGGCCTCTACACGCTGGCCGCCTCCGACGTACCGCGAAGAATCACCGCGGTGCTGATGGGGATGTCCTTCACGGGAACGTTCATCGTCACGTACGTACGGCTGTGGCAGAGCGTCTCCCAGCAGACCGACTTCGGGCGCGACGACTGGTACGTACCGCTGATGTCCCTGTTCATGTCGCTCGGGCTCACCGCACCGCCCGTGCTGTTCGGCCTCTACATAGGGGCCCGGCGGCGGCTGATGGAGAGCCTTCGGGAGCGGGCGGACTCGCTGGAGCGGGAGCTGTCGCTGCTCGCCGACCGGGCCGAGGAACGGGCCGAGTGGGCGCGTACGGAGGAGCGCACCAGGATCGCCCGCGAGATGCACGACGTGGTCGCCCACCGGGTCAGCCTGATGGTCGTGCACGCCGCCGCGCTCCAGGCCGTCGCGCCGAAGGACCCGGCGAAGGCGGTACGGAACGCCGCCCTGGTCGGTGACATGGGCCGCCAGGCGCTGACCGAGCTCCGCGAAATGCTCGGGGTGCTGCGGAGCGGGGAGCCCGCGACACCCCGGTCCGCGAACGTGCCGCTCGCCTCGGTCGGCCAGGTGGCTGCGGCCGCAGCCACCGTAGCCACGGAGGACGGGCCCCGGCTGCACGAGGTGGTGACCCTGGTCGGGGAGTCCAGGGCGGCCGGCATGACCGTGGAACTCTCGGTGGACGGCGAGGTCCGCCCGTACGCCCCCGAGGTCGAGCAGACCGCGTACCGGGTGGTGCAGGAGGCCCTGACGAACGTGCACAAGCACGCGGCGGGCGCGAAGACGTGGGTGCGGCTCGCGCACCGGGGCTCGGAAGTCGCGATGCAGGTGGAGAACGGCCCGTCGGACGCCGCCACGGCGGACGTGAGGCTGCCGAGCGGGGGCAACGGTCTGGTCGGCATGCGGGAGCGGGTGCTGGGGCTCGGCGGCGTCTTCGTCTCAGGGCCGACGGATGCGGGCGGCTTCCGGGTGTCGGCGGTGCTGCCGGACCGTGGGGTGGCCTGACTCGGCCTGCGGCCTCGCTCTGCCCTCGATCGCCGGACGGGCTTGATCGTGCCGGGGCGGGCAAGTCCAGCCCGTCCGGCGTTCGAGGACGGAACCCGGTGTGCCTGAGACCGGCCGACCGGACGGATGGGGGAAAGGGTTCGGTCCGGGACGGCGGCCGCTCAGCCCGAGACGAGGCGCTCCGGCTGGATGCCTGCGACCAGCGTCGCCAACGCCTGGTCGATGTCCGGGCCGAGGTACCAGTCCCCGGTGTGATCGATGCTGTACACCCGCCCCTGCGTGTCGATCGCGAGGACCGCCTGCCCGTCCCCCTCCTCGCCCAGCGGACTGACCTCGGTCTCCAGCGCCCGGCCGAGGTCACCGAGTGTCCGGGCGAGATGCAGCCCGCTCATCGGGTCGATGCGCACCGGGGCCGGTGCGATCTGCCGGCCCGGCGCGGACGCCGTGATGTGCAGTCCGCCGAACTCCGCCCACGCCTCCACGGCCGCCGGGAAGACCGCGTGCTGATGACCGGCCGGCGACGCGTGCGAGCGCAGCGCGTCGGCCCACTCCTCGGCCTGCCGGATGTCCCAGCGGCCGGGCTGCCAGCCCGCGGCGCGCAGGGCGGCGTCCACGGAGACGGGGAAGCGGGTCGAGGAGTGGCGGTCGCGGTCCGCGGGGCCCGCCTGTTCGGGTAGGTCGGTTCGGTCATGCATCGGCGCGTGGTCAGCCCTTCTCGGCGGTGGTCGCCGACCCGGTGGTCGTGAGGTCGACGGGACGTACGCCGAAATGGGCGAGCATCACCTCGCAGGAGCGGCACGGCGGCGCGTAACTGCCGTGCATCGGGTCGCCGTCCTCACGGATGCGCCGTGCGGTGAGCCGCGAGTGCTTCAGGGCGCGACGGGCCTCGCCGTTGGTCAGCGGCTTGCGCTGAGCCCGCTTGGAACGGCCGGCTTCGGCCGCGGTGAGCTGCCGGGACAGCAGTATCGCCTCGGGGCAGCGGCCGGTGAAGCGTTCGCGCTGGCCGCTGGTGAGGGTGTCGAGGAAGTCCTGGACCAGTGGGTGCAGTACGGGCGGCCGGTCGCCCTTGCCCGCCGTGCAGGTGAGCGTCTCACCGCGTACGGACAGCGCTGCGGCCACCGCGGGCAGGATGCCGTCGCGGCGGTGGTGCAGACGGGGTGTGCGGCTGGTTTCGGTGCTGCTCCAGCTGAGACGCGGATCCCCGGATGTGACTGTTTGTGCGCTGTGCATGGTGCTTTCCCTCCCGTGCCCGCAGCGGTAGCTGCGCGATGTGCACGCCCCCGAGTTGCGGTGACAGCCTGCCAAATGTCCCGGCTGGTGGGGAAGCTGGGGCAGGGAAACGCGCCTGCGTGTCACCCGGCAGTGGCAGGACCATTGCTCTTCCGTCACGCCGTTGTGACGGTTCGTGACGGAAGAGAAGAGGGGTGGCGTAGGGGCGAGACCCGCTCTTGCGCCACCGCATAGGCTGTGCCCGGACCGTCCCCTTGAGCAGGCCGGTCCTCACCAGTCAGACGCAGCAGGGGGCAACCGCCATGACGACAGGTCGGCTCGGGCAGCAAGCCGCGCCACCGAACGCGGCCTACGCCGGGCAGCTCGTGCATTTCCCGGACCCGGTCCGGGCGTCCCGCCACCCCAGAGGCGTGCGCATGGACGAGAACGGCAGCCCGGACTTCGCGCCGTACGCGCGCGCCGCCGCCGAGGTCGCCGAGCCCCCGCAGGGCTTCGGCGTCGACGAACTGCGGCTCACCGACTACGTCTCGGCCAACGCGGCGCTGGCGGCGAGCGGCCATGAACTGTGGGACACGATTCCCGCGGTCGCCACCCCGCACGGCTGGACCTGGCATCACGTACCAGGCGGCCGGCGCATGGTGCTGATACCGGTCGAGGTCAAGGCGCTGCTCAGGCACCACGGCGGCCTGGCCGCCACCGCGGTCGACCAGGACAAGCGCGGCACCCGCCCGCTGCAGGAGACCCGGCCCGCGCACTTCCGGCTGCCCAAGGGCGCCGTCGCGGTGAGCGAGCAGCAGATCCTGGGCATCGAGGAGGACCTCGGCTACCGGCTGCCCGGCGCCTACCGCTCCTTCCTCAAGGCTGCGGGCGGCTCGGCCCCGGTGGGCACGGCGCTCGACGCGGAGCTCGGTCTCCTGGTCGACCAGCCGTTCTTCACGGTGCGCGAGGAGGCCGCCGTGAACGACCTGGTGTACGTCAACAAGTGCCTGCGGGACCACCTCACCAAGGACTACCTGGGCGTCGGCTTCGTCCAGGGCGGCATCCTCGCGGTGAAGGTGAAGGGCAACGGTGTCGGCTCGGTCTGGTTCTGCGTGTACGACGACGCCCGGGACCAGGACGGATGGAACGTGCAGGAGCGGGTGGACCGGCTGCTGCTGCCGTGCGGCGGCGACTTCGACGCCTTCCTGCAGCGTCTGGCGGGCAATCCGCCGGAGCTGGAGACCGTGGCGAACCTGATGGTGGACGGCGGCTTCGCGCGGGCCGTCCCGGTGGAGGGGTGAGCGCGATGGTGACCTTTGCACAGGCGCAGGAACGCGCGGACGAGTGGATCAACGGCGACGTGCCCGCATACCAGCACCGCGAGGTGCGGGTACGGGAGTTCGAGCTGGGCTTCGTGGTGTGGGGCGAGGACCGTGCCGAGGGCCCGGTCTCGGACGGCGGCCGGCAACGGCTGGTGATCGCCAGGGACAGCGGTGAGGCGACCCTGTGGCCCGGACTGCCGGTGGGCGAGGTGATCCGACGGTACGAGGAGGAGTACGGCGCACATGATGCGGCCCCGGCCGCTCCGGAGCCGCCGCAGCGCATCGATCTGAACCAGACGTCGTTCCTGCTGAGCCCCCCGGAGTGGCTCCAGGAAGCGGCCGACAAGCTGGGTATCCCGGACCGTCGGGCGGACCGGGACGGGGACGCGGCTCCTTCGGCCCCTCCTTCGGAACCCTCGACGCCCTCGGCTCCTTCGACCGCTCCGCCTCCCGCCGCCCCTGCTGTTCCCGCACCCGCGGCTGCGCAGGGTTCGCAGGGTGGGCCGGTCGCGTACGAGCCCACCGCCAACGACGGCGTTCCGGCATCCCCGCCGAACGTGCCGGCCGGGTCCACCCCCTGGGCCGGGACCGACACCAACGCGGGCTCCGACGACGGTGCGGTGCCCCTGCCTGCCACGGTGTTCGCACCGCCGCTCTCGGGCGCCGACGACGAGGGCACCCCGCCGCCGGTCGTACCGGCCGATGCGCCGACCGCCCTGATGTCCGGTGGCAGCCAGTTGCCCCGGACGGCGCTCGTCCCCGGCACGGACCAACAGCAGGGAATCGGCACACCGGCACCCGGAACACCTGCCCCGAGCGCCCCGAGTGCTCCTGGCCCCGGTGCCGGTGACATCGCGGACGCGGCCACCAGCAAGGCCGTCGTGCCGCCGCGCGGTGCGCGCGGGGGCGGTTCGACGACCCCGCCGCCGCCCGGTGCCCCCGGCACCCCGGGCGCCAGGCCGGGTGGGCCCGTGCCACCGCCCTCGGGACCGGGTGCGCCCGGTGCTCCGGCGGGCGGCTACCTGCCGACGCAGCTCGTCTCCCAGCTGGGCCCGCCCGGCGCCCCGCAGCCGCCCGGCCCCCCGGCGCCGCCCGCTCCCCCCGGTTCGACGCCTCCGCCGCCCGGTGGCGGTGTTCACCATGCGGCGACGATGCTCGCGGACCCGAGCATGGGTGGCCCGGGTGCGCCGCAGCCTCCGGGTCCGCCCGGAGCCCCCGGAGCCTCGCAGCCGCCAGGTCCACCCGGAGTCCCCGGAGCCTCGCAGCCGCCGGGTCCGCCCGGCCCTCCTGCTCCTCCCGCTTCGACGCCTCCGCCGCCCGGTGGCGGGGTGCACCACGCCGCGACGATGCTCGCGGGCCCCGGTCAGGTCGGGCCGTCCGCGCCGCAGCCGCCCGGTCCGCCCGGTCCTCCCGGTCCGCCCGGTCCTCCCGGCCCGCCGGGAATGCCGCAGGGCGGCGCCCCCGGCCCCGTACCGCCGAATCCGCACACCCCGCCGCCTCCGGCGAACGGATATCCGCAGGCGCCGACCGGGCAGCCGACCGTCGGCCCCGGCTACCAGGCCGTGCTGCGCTACCGCGCGCCCGACGGCAGCGAGCAGCAGCTGATCCGCCGCTCGGCGCCCGGTACCCCGCACCCCGAGTGGCAGATGCTGCACGAGCTGCGGGCCATGAACGTGCCGCCGCAGCAGGTCATCGAGCTGCACACCGAGCTGGAGTCGTGCGAGCTGCCCGGTGGCTACTGCGCGCGGATGATCCGCGAGACCTGGCCACAGGTGCGGATCACCAGCGTCGCCCCGTACGGCACCGATCACGCCAGTCGCCAGCAGGGCATGCAGCATCTGCTCACCCATCAGGGTGAGCTGCATCAGGTGGCCGACGGGCCGGCTCGTCCCGCGCCGGTTCGGGCTCCGCTGCCGCAGATGCCGCTCGCGCCGCCGGTGCCGCCGGAGGTCATCGCCCAGGAGCTGCTGCAGACCTTCGGGCCGCAGGGCATCCTCCGCTTCGACCAGCGCGCGGTGTCCCGTCAGGGAGTGCCCGAGGCCGTGGCACGGACGCTGGTGTGGGCGGGGCTGCCCGCCGACTTCGGGCCGTTCTTCTGGGCGCAGCCGGGCCAGCCGGTGGTGCCGACGCTCGGCGAGCTGGCCGCACAGCGGCAGGTGCAGGCCGCCCCCGACGCGGGGTCGTACCTCGTCATGGGGTCCGACTTCGGGCGGGCGATCTGTGTCCAGTACGGCACCGCGAACATCGTGGCCGTGCCCGTCGAGGCGGGCCCTGGCGGGCAGTCGGTGGCGCCGCAGTTCGTGAACACCGGGCTGCCGGAGTTCCAGCGGTCGATGGCGCTGCTCGGCCGGATGTGGCGGCTGCGCTTCGGGCTCAATCCGGAGCAGGCGGGCCGCTGGACCGTCGACTTCCAGGCTCAGCTGGTGGCGCTGGACGCGGCGGCGCTGGCGTCGCCGGAGAGCTGGTGGTCCGTACTCCTTGAGCAGATGTGGGACGGGCTGATCTGATCGGGCCCGGCAGGTTCTGCGGATGGCGCCCGCTCCCGTGACAGGGGCCGGGCGCCACCCCTTGTGCTGTCTGTGAGACCGGTCGCTTCCGCCCGGAAAGCAGCCAATCGATTCCGGCTTCTGCGTCAATTGCCTCATCCTTGACTTATTGCTGGTGGCCGGAGAGTCGGAAAGAGGCGTCAAGGATGAGTTCTGCACCGTTGTCCGCGCATGGCTTCGTCGTGGTGCGAGGGCGTGGCTACCGCCCGGAGCAGGTGGACGCCAAGGCGTCCGACCTGTCGGCGGAGCGGGACGAGGCGTGGGACAAGGTGTCCCGGCTGATCGCGCTGGTGGAGGAACTCTCGGCCCAGTCGGTCCGGCTGAGCGAGGCCGTCGCCAAGCTCGCGCCGCAGAACTATGAATCGCTCGGTGAGCGCGCCCAGCAGATCCTGGCGCTCGCCGAGAGCGAGGCCCGGACCGTACGGGGCGCCGCCCAGGAAGCGGCGCAGGCGCTGCGGGACGCGACGGACGAGGCGGGCCGGGGGCTCCGCGAGTCGGCGCGCGCGGACTCCGAGGCGATGCGGGCAGCGGCCGAGAAGCACGCCGACGGGACGCTGACCACGGCCAGGGGCACCGCCGAGGAGACCGTGGCCGAGGCCCGCAAGGAGGCCGTGGAGGCGCGGGAGCAGGCGGAGTCCGTGATGGCCGAGACGCGTCACCGTACTGCGAGCGTCCTCGCGCACCAGGAGCAGGAGCATTCTGAGCGGTGGAAGACGGCCGAACGTGAGCTGGCGGAGGCCGAAACCGCGCAGGCCGCGCGCCACGACGAGCTGACCGAGCAGGCGGAGGCCCGCCTGGCCGAGGCGCGGCGGGCGCTGGCGGAGACGGAGGAGGCCGCACGGCACAGCCAGGAGGACTCCGAGGCGCAGGGTGCGGAGCTGATCGCGGCGGCCAGGGTCCGTGAGGAGCGCGTGGTCCGTGAGACGGAGCGGATCCTGCGGGAGCACGAGGAGGGCCGCGAGGAGGTCCAGGCGCACATGACGCACGTACGGAACACACTCGCGGCACTCACCGGGCGGGTGGCCCCGGATCCGGCGGAGGACTGATCGGTCCCGCTGCAACGACGATCTGCCGCAGAGCTTGGACCCGGGAACCGAACGCGCGATTTGCCCCGTGCTGGCAGCCCCAGTAGCTGTAAGGCGTCGTTGCCGGTGGTGTTGATCCTGGTCTTGGGCCGGGTGGGGTTCTTGCCCAGACGGACGGGACGGCCGTAGCGGCGTCCCCATTCCTCGTCCACCAGGCCGGCCAGCAGTGAGGCGCGAGGGCGGGCTGCCACCCGGCAGTCCGCCCTCACACTCGGTGCCACGGAAGCCGGGCCGTCACGGCCAGGTGTTCTCGATGCAGTCGTGCCTGATCGCATAGGCGGCCGGACCGCCCTTCTCGACCGCCCGGTAGACAGCGGAGCGATGGGTATCGAGGCGCTGCACCATCTCGATACTGCGCAGCTGCTGGTTGTCGAGGTAGAAGCGCACGGCCGACCGGTCCAGGACGGGCTGAATCTCCCGGTCGCGTGTCTTGATGCGGCCGTCCTTGGTTAACGGAACCCACGAACGGTCGAGGCCGTGGGTGATCCACTCCTCGTCGGGGATGTGCTGTCCGTCCTCGGGAAACACGTCCGCGATGCGGTGGACGACCCAGCCCCGCGCCCGCAGCTCTTCCGCCACGCGACGCCCGAAGTTCCGGTCGAGGAAGAATTCAGGCTGCAAGATGCACCACTGCTTCGCACAGCGTGTCCACCTGCTCCGGAGTCATGTCGAAGTCGTAGGCGATGTCCTCGACGGTTTCCCCGGCCTCCCACAGATCGGTGATGGCTTTGACGGAGACGTGGTTCGCCGCGACGACCGGCAGTCCGCGTCCGAACCGGGGGTCGATCACGACCGGGACTTCCTCCCCGTACTGCCTGAGTTGCAGGCTCGACGGGAAATCGTCATCAGCTTCCCAGGTGAGGTAGCGGAGGTATTCGGCCACGACCTCGTGGATGGGCGCCTGACCGTCCCTCGCCCTGCGCAGATCTCCGAGACCGTGCTCGACGAAGATGTCTACGCCGTCCGTCGCAATGCGCTTCGAGACCAGGCCGTACGGGGTGTCGAAGGCATCCCGTACCGCGGCTGCGGCCTCTCTGATCTCGCTCATGCGCAGCCCGAGGGTGCGCAGGGACCGCAGGACGTGGGCCTCGGCCACTGCGATGAACGGTACGGAGGGCTGTCCCTTGCGTGCCGGTTCGACCGCGTGCACCAGGGGGGCGCCGGCGGCCTTGCCGTTCAGCCAGGCGGCGAGGGTCGAATACGGAATCTGCAGGTACGAGGACGTCTCCGCGGGCGTCAGGAAGCCGTCCGTAAATCTGTCGACCATGGTCCACCTCCCGTGGCGTCGGCCCGCATCGTTGCACATCACCCCGCCCGCCGCTCGCAGGCGGCGTATCCGGGTGTCCGCCCACGCGCCGACCCTTGGATGCGGCAGCGTGTCGGCCGGTCCGAAGGCTTGCCGACTACCGGCCGGGGTGGAAGCGGCGGTCTCTCTTCAACTCGGCTATGAACGAGGTCCAGGAGTGCGCGGGGAAGGTCAGTGCCGGGCCGTCGGCGGTCTTGCTGTCACGGACGGGGACGACTCCGGGGAATCCGTCCGCCACTTCCACGCAGTCTCCCCCCTCCTGATTGCTGTAGCTGCTTTTGCGCCAGGCGGCGTCGGTCAGATCGGGACGGGACACTCGCGTCATGGTGGTTGTCCTCCCATCGCGGATCGGATCATTTCGAACGACATGAGGGGAGGCAGAGCTGCCGCCCGGAGCTGATCGTAGGTCACCGCGAAGCGCCTGACTTCCTCCGGATCCTCGATCAACTGGCCGTAATGCGCGCCTTCTGTATAGCTGACCTCTGTGCCGTCCGGCAGGACCAGTACGGTCAGGGAGCCGCCCATGGCGGCATGCTCGCCCTGTGCGAACGGCAGTACCTGCACGGTGATGTGGGGTTCCTCGGCCGTGGCCAGCAGGTGGGCCAGTTGGGAGTGCATGACTGCCGGGCCACCCACCGGGCGTCGTAGCACCGCCTCGTCGAGGACCACCCACAGCTCGGGACGATCGGCGGACCGCAGGCGCTTCTGGCGGTCCAATCGTGCCGACAGCCGCTCTTCCAGGTGTTCCTCACTCTTGAGTGTGCGTCCGACACTCAACACCGCCCGTGCGTAATCCTTGGTCTGCAGCAGGCCCGGCACCACGTGTGCGGCGTATTGCCTGATCGCCGCCGCACGCGCCGAGAGGTTCATGAACGCCTGCACCCAGTCCGGGAACGCCTCCCGGTGGACGAACGGCCACAGGTCGACCAGCAGGTCGTCCGCCACCAGCGCGGTATCCAGGGCCTGTGCCAGCTTCTGGGTCGGCTTGGCCCCGGACGACCGCTCGATCTGGGTGATCCGGGTGCTCACGACGTGCGTCATCCTGCCCACCTCCGCCTGGGTCAGCCCGGCCGCGGTACGGAGTTTGCGTACGCGTGAACCGAACAGGGCGGCCATCGAATGCTGGGGGTCGATTGCTTTGGCCATGGCGTCACAGGATTTCTCCCAGGATGCCCCGGGCTTCAGCCTGGGGAGGAATGGGTGCTTGGGGCGGAGCCGTATAGCGGCGGAGTTCGTTGCGCATCTGCTCTGACCTGTTTTTCTTTCGTTGTCAGTGGGGGTGGCTAGGTTGGGGGTCATGACGGCAGGAGTGCGGAGCGGGGAGAGTGCCGGGCATGCCCGGTATACCTACCGGCTTCGTGTGTCGTCCACCGCGGCCGCCGCGCTGGAAGCGGAGTGGGCGCGGTGCCGGTGGATCTGGAACGAGAGCTGCGCCCGGTCGAAGAGGGCCCATGCCGAGGATGAGAAGTGTGGCCCGGCCAGGCTGGACAAGATGCTGACCGAGGCCCGGACCGCGATGTCCTGGCTGCGTGAGGGCAGCAGCGTTCCGCAGCAGCAGTTGATCCGCGACTTCGGCAAGTCCCGGGCCAAGGCGCTCAAGGACATCAAGGCTCGGTTGCCGGTGCGGCAGCGTGCCGGGATGCCGAAGTACAAGAAGAAGCACGAGACGGACCCCACGCTCAACTACACGCAGCGCGGCTTCCGGTTGAAGGACGGTCGCCTGCACTTGGCCGGGGGTATCAGCTTGACCGTGGTGTGGTCGCGCGATCTGCCCAGGCCGCCGTCGTCGGTGCGCGTGTACCGGGACAGCCTCGGGCATTGGTATGCCGGCTTCGTCGTCCCCACCGTCATCGGGACGCTGCCCTCCACGGGCGCGGTGATCGGGATCGACTGGGGTGTGAAGGAGACGGCCACCACCACGTCCGATGACCATGACCTGCCCCACGCCGAGTACGGCAGGAAAGCCGTCGGCCGCCTCGCGCGCTATCAGCGGATGATGGCCCGACGCCGCGCGCCCCGGGGCAAGGCCCAGTCGAAGGGCTACCGCGAAGCGCGGCGGCAGGCCGCCAAGCTGCACAAGAAGGTGGCCCGGCAGCGGCAGGACACTGCCCGTAAGTGGGCCAGGACCGTGGTCCGCGACCACGACGCGCTGGCGGTCGAGGACTTCAAGCCGAAGTTCCTCGCCAAGTCCACCATGGCCCGGAAGGCCGCCGACGCCGCGATCGGCGCGACCAAGACGGCCCTGATCGAGATGGGCCGAAAGTACGGCCGGCCCGTGCACCTTGTCCATCCCGCGCACACCACCATGGACTGCGCGCAGTGCGGAGCGAGAACCAAGCACGCACTACCTCTCTCAGAACGAACCTACTCGTGCACCGCGTGCGGAGCCGTATCCCCCAGGGATAAGAACTCCGCCCGCGTGATGCTCGTCCGGGCTGGTCTCAACCCGGCTGGTGCTGATCGTGTAAGAGCTGACGGACCGCCGGTCCGCAGCCAACGTGAGCCAGGAATCCCTTCCCTTTAGGGAAGGGAGGATGTCAACTTCCGACCCTACGCACGCCCGTCGACTCTTGACTGCGGAACGTAGCGCATTCCGCACTCTGTGGGACGCGTGAGGAACGACGGGATGGGATGGATCGCACCATGCTCAAGGCAGTGACTGTGCCGGAGGACGGGCCGGAGCGAGAGCCGGACGGGGCTCTGCTTGCGGACGGACGGAAGACGGAGGCGCTTCAGAGCACCCAACGGCACTTCTTCTCAAGGCAGTTCTTCTCCACTTCCTGCGGCGCCCAGCTCGCCCGACTGGCGGCGGTGAGGCATCTCGACCAGTGGGGGTTGCCACCGGCGTCGGAGGCCTCCTGCACCGTTGCCCTGGTGGTCGCCGAGCTCGCCGCCAACGCTGTGCGTCATGGCAGGGTCCGTGGCCGGAACTTTCTCCTGAGCGTGACGTACGAGAGGGGAGCTCGGCGTATCCGGATCGAGGTCTCCGATGCCTGCCCGGAGCTACCGCCGGTCGGCCCGTCCATGCCGGCCGACGATGAGGAGTCGGGGCGCGGTCTGGTCCTCGTCGACGTGCTCGCCGCCCGGTGGGGGGCGGTTCCCCGTACTCCCCTCGGGAAGACGGTGTGGGCGGAGTGCATCGTTGAGTCAACTGCCGTGGATTAGCGGATAATTGGCGGGGTTCTCTTGGGTATCTGATCGCCAATCACCAGCCGATGCCTGCGGACTCCGCGCCCCCGTCCTCAGGTGCGGTCCACCGGCGCCGTGCCCGCCAGTATCCGCGGCTCCTCCCCGTCGTACCGGCGGCGTGCCTCGGCTGCCGTGTAACGCGGCAGCACCGTTCCCAGCCAGCCGGCCAGGAAGCCGGCCGGGATGGAGACGAGCCCGGTTGTGGTGAACGGGAACCAGTTGAAGTCGTACTCGGGGAAGACCGAAGAGGGCGAGCCCGAGACAAGATTGGTGCCGGTGATCAGCACCATGACGGTGACGGTGCCGACGATCAGGGTGCTGAGCAGTCCGGTACGGGTGAAGCGTCGCCAGAACATGCTGTAGACGAGCGCCGGGGCCAGCGCCGACGCACCGACACAGAACGAGAGCGTCGCCAGCGCCTGTACGTTCCAGTGCCTGGCCACAACGGCCAGCGTGATGGCGAGCAGCCCGACGACGACCGTCGAGGCCTGTGCCGTACGCATTTCGGACAAGCCCGCCAGCGGCTTCCTGTCCGGGGCGCGCACCCCGTGCAGGCCGTGGGCGAAGAGATCGTGCGCGAGGGAGTTCGCGCAGGCCAGGATCATTCCGGCGACCGAGGCGAGCAGGGTCAGGAAGATCGCCGTAGTCATCGTCGTGACGACCAGCGCGCCCAGCCTGCCGCCGCCCGCGACCACTTCGCTGACCTGGAGGATCGAGCTGTTTCCGGACGCCCCGGCGGCGGTGATGCGGTCGTGGCCGACGAGCGCCCCCGCACCGAAACCGATCACGACGAGCAGCAGACAGACGCCGGCGACCACGGCGACCGCCCAGGACAGCGAGCGGCGGACGGCCTGCGTGGAGCGAGCGCTCGTCATGCGCATGGTGACGTGCGGCAGACAGGCGGCGCCGAGCACCACGGTCAGTTCGGAGCTGACCATGTCGAGTCCGCTGCCGTCGAACTGGAGCCCCGAGCGCAGATACGCGGCCCCCGCGCCGCTGCTGTACCGGGCGGCCGAGAGCAGGGCGCCGGTGTCCCAGTCGAAGCGGTTCAAGATCAGTACGGCGATGGTGAACGCGGCGACCAGGAGGACCACGGTCTTCACGATCTGGATCAGCGAGGTGCCCTTCATACCGCCGATCGCCGCGTAGCCGATCATCAGGGCGCCGAGCCCGATGATGGCGCCGGTGCGGAACCCGGAGCTGTCGAACCCCAGGACGAAGGCGAGCAGATCGCCGCTGCTCGCGAGCTGGACGACCATCATCGGAACGAGCGCGGCGATGGTCGCCGCGCTGGCGGTGATACGGACCGCGCGGCCGGGGGCGCGGCGCACGAGCAGGTCGCCCATGGTGAACCCGCCCGCGTTGCGCAGCGGTTCGGCCAGCAGGAACATCAGCAGGACGAGCGAGAGGGTGATGCTCAGGGCGAGGATCATCCCGTCGTAGCCGGTGAGGGCGATGATGCCGGTGGTGCCGAGAACCGTGGCCGCGGAGAGATAGTCGCCCGCGAGCGCGAGGCCGCTGCGCAGGGGCGAGAGCGAGCGGGAGCCGGTGTAGAACTCGTCGAGGTCGTCGCGGTCCGGGCCGGTCATCACGCAGAGCAGCAGGGCCACGGTGGCCACGGCGAGGAAGGCCACCAGGGACATCGACTTCGCGGAATCGTCGAATCCGTTCACTGGGTCGCTCCCGTTCCTCGGAGCCGGGCGGCGAGCGGATCGACCTTGCTCCGGGCGGTCCGCTCGTACAGGACGATGGCGAGCAGTGTCACGGGGAGCTGGCAGAGCCCCAGCGCCAGGCCGATGTTGAGACCGCCGAACAGGGGACGGTCCATCAGGCCCTTGGCGAATCCGGAGAGCAGCAGGAAGACGACGAAGTAGCCGAGTGCGGTCAGGGTCGTGATGCGCCGCAGCAGCCGATACGCGGTGCGCAGCCGGCGCAGATCGCCGTGACGGCCCGGAACGGACACGGGTGCGGTGGGCGCGCTCGGCCGTTCCGGGGGTGGTGAGAGCTCCGCGCTCTGCCAGGGCAGCAGGTATTCGGGGTGATGCGGAGGCGGGGGCTGATGCCGCCGAGGCGGCTTCGGCAGCCGTCCGGGCCAGGAGGAGTACGGGGACGGGGGCGGGCTTCCGTACGACATCTGGGTGCTGCTCCTTGCATGGCTCGGGTCCTGGGCTGGACGGCAAGGCAGGAGTGCGGGTGCGCTGTCGGAAGCGCGAACATTACTCGCGGGTATGGCAGTTGGGGAGAGATTGGCCGGAACTACTCACGGTAATGGCTCAGTTGCGTGAGTTCTTGCCGAATGGAGTCCCTCTGCCCCACAGCCCGAAGAGCGCGGCGCCGACGCTCTGGCCGACCTGGCGGCACAAGAGTACGGAGGCGGTCGTCGTACCGCGCTCGGCCCGGCCGGCCGGCGACCGGACCCCGAAGATCAGCGGCAGCTGGAACAGCCCGAGCGCCGCGCCGAGCAGCAGCATGATCAGGGCGGGCTGCACCTGTTTTCTCGGGACGCCGTCTCACCCGTGAGCTGCGGCGGGGAGGTGCCGCTGCTGGGGGACGGGTACGAAGACCTCTGCGGACCTCAGGGACTGCACCCATGGGTGCAGTCCCTGAGACGGG